>JALHOE010000034.1 GCA_022843175.1 Deltaproteobacteria bacterium | reverse complement strand
AGCCCGCGTCGATCCCGCCGCCCGCTGCGGGCAGGCCGGCTTCGGTGCCGCCGCCGAAGAAGCCCGCGTCGATCCCCCCGCCGGCGGGCGCGCCGCGCTCGTCGCGTCCCGACGATCTCACGAGCGAGCTCTTCGAGTCGATGCACGATCTCCACTTCATGCGAGACGCGCTCGACGGGGCCGACTTCGTCGTCGAGCTCCTCCGCGAGAAGATCCCCACGCTCGTCGCGCTCGTTCACTTCTACGACATCAACGCCAAGCAATTCGTCGTCGTCAAAGCGCGCGCGCCGAGCGGCGGCGTCGCCACCCGCCAGCGCGAGGGCACCGGCCTCGTGGGCGACGCGCTCAAGACCGGCAAGCCGATTCACCTCAAGAACGCCGCGGCCGACACCCGGTGGTCGCGCGAGTCCTACCAACAAGCGGGGCACGCGTCGCCGAAGGAGATCGTCATCGTCCCCATGCGCCTCGGCGGTCGCTACCTCGGCGCGATCGAGCTCGCCGACCACACCGACGGTGAGTCCTTCGGCGACAACGAGATCCACGCGCTCGCCTACGTGGCCGAGCAGTTCGCCGAGTTCGTCAGCGATCGTGGGGTTCAGATCCAACGCGGCGCCGACTCGACCGGATCGTTCCAGGTCATCGAGCCGCAGCGCCCGCGCCGCTGAGGCGTCGTGGAGCTGTCGGAGCGTCGGTTCGCGCGGGCACGCTCGATCCTGCTCGTGTCCGCGATCGTCGTCGCCGCGATCATCCTCGCCGTCGTCACCTATCGCACGACCTTCCAGCTCGAGACCATCCGCGCGCAGGCGGTCTTCGAGGCGACCCTCGGCCTCGCCGACGAGAAGGTCGACCGCGTCGATCGCGCGATCATCGAGGCCGACGACGCGATCATGGCGCTCGGCGAGGGCGGTCGACCCGACGAGGTCCCGCGCCGGTGGCGGGTGCAGGTCGCGCGTCAGACCCCGACGGTCACCCACGTCGTGGTGTTCGATGGCGGGGGCGCGCGAGAGATCGTCGCCTACGCGTCGCGCATTCCGAGCCCCTCCGACGATCTGATGCGGATGTTGCTCCTCCGCCGGATCGTCCCCGACCTCGACCTCGCCACGCTCCCCCTCGGGCAGATCAAACACCTTCATCGCGCGTACGACGGCGTCTTCTTTCTCATCACGTACTGGCGCGCCGTGCAGAGCCACCCCGACGGCACCGCGTCCGAGCGCCTGGTGGTCGTGCACCACGAGCGCGAAGCGGTGGCGCGCGAGCTGCTCGAGGTCGTGGTGCCCGATCCACGCAGCGCGACGGCCAGGGTCAACATCGTCGACGACGAGAACCGGGTGATCTTCGGGCCGCACCTCGGCAAGAGCGATCTCATCGTCGCCAAGCGGTTCCCTACGACGCTCTACGCCTGGCGGCTGCAGGTCGCCCCGACGGCGTCCACCGATCTCGCGGAGAAGGCGCGCCGTCGCCGCCTGCTCGAGATGTCGCTGCTCGCGCTCTCGTGCATCGTGGTCGTCGCCGGCGTCGTCGCGCTCCTGCTCGCGACCGCGCAGGAGCGGCGGCTCGCGGCCCTGCGCGGCGAGTTCGTCGCCAACGTGTCTCACGAGCTCAAGACGCCCCTCGCGCTCGTGCGCATGTTCGGCGAGCTCCTGATGACCGGCCGCGTGGCCTCCGAGGAGAAGCAGAAGCAGTATCTCTCGATCATCGTGCGCGAGAGCGAGCGCCTCACGGCGCTGATCGAGAACGTGCTCGATTTCGCGCGCGTCGAGCGTGGGAAGGCCGCCTACGACTTCGCGAGCGCCGACATCGGGATGGTCGTCGCGCGCGCCGTCGACGCGTGCCGTTACCGCGCCGAGACCGAGGGGATGCGGATCGAGACGACGCTCGCGCCCATCGAGGCGGTCGTCGACGAGCGGGCGCTGCAGCTCGCGGTGATCAACCTCGTCGAGAACGCCATCAAGTACGCCCCCGGCACCGACGTGGTGCGGGTCGAGGTGCAGAACGGCGGGGATTCGGTCAGCGTACGGGTGATCGATCGCGGCCCCGGCATCGACCCCGACGACCGCGCTCGGATCTTCGAGCGGTTCTACCGCGGCAAGCGCGCGAGCGAGCGCCAGGTGCGCGGCAGCGGGATCGGGCTCTCCCTGGTGCTGCACGTGGTCAACGCCCACGGCGGAGAGGTCTCCGTCGAGGAGACCCACGGCGGGGGCAGCACGTTCGTGGTGCGAATTCCGGTGTCCGGCCCCGACAGCTGACACGCCGAGAGCGCGTCAGCAGTTGGCAATCGCGGCGGTTGGGCCGGTGCGGTATAGCGCCGAGCGCGATGACTTCTCCGGTCCTGCTCGGTCGTCCGATCACCCTTGAAGACCTCGAAGCGGTCGCGCGGCGGCGCAGGAGCGTCACGCTCGCGCCGGATGCCCGCGAGAAGGTCCGCGCCGCGCGCGCCGCGATCGACGCGCTCGCCGCCGGCGGCGACGCCGCGCCCAACGTCTACGGCGTCAACACGGGCTTCGGTGCGCTCTCCGAGACGCGCATCGGCGCCGCCGACATCCGCAAGCTGCAGCGCAACCTAATCCGCAGCCACTGCTGCGGCGTCGGTCCCTCGCTCCCCACCGAGGTCGTGCGCGGAATGCTGCTGCTGCGCGCGCAAGTCCTCGCGATGGGCCACAGCGGGGTGCGCGACCAGGTGATCGATCTCCTGTGCGGGATGCTCGACCGAGGCGTGCACCCGCGGGTCCCCTCGCAGGGCTCCGTCGGCGCCTCGGGCGATCTCGCGCCGCTGGCGCACCTCGCGCTCACGATGATCGGCGAGGGCGAGGCGGAGCTCGATGGCACGGTGATGCCCGCGGCCGACGCGCTGTCGCGCGCCGGCCTCACGCCGATCGAGCTGGAGGCCAAAGAGGGCCTCGCGCTGATCAACGGCACGCAGTTCATGACCGCGATCGGTGCGCTCGCGGTGCTCGAGGGCGAGGCGCTCGCTCGCGTCGCCGACGTCGCTGGCGCGATGTCGGTCGAGGCGCTGCTCGGCTCGCGCCGTCCGTTCGACGAGCGCCTGATGCGCGTGCGCCCCCACCCGGGTCAGGGCGCGAGCGCGGCCACGCTGCGCAAGGTGCTCGGCCCCACCTCGTCGAGCGAGATCGGGTCGAGCCACATCCACTGCAAGAAGGTGCAGGACGCCTACTCGCTCCGCTGCATGCCGCAGGTGCACGGCGCCACGCGCGACGCGCTCGGCTGGGCGCGCAAGATCCTCGAGGTCGAGGTCAACGCCGTCACCGACAACCCGTTGGTCTTCCTCGAGGCCGACGGCGCCGACCTGATCAGCGGCGGCAACTTCCACGGCGAGTACCTCGCGATCGCCCTCGATCTGGCCGCGATCGCGCTCGCCGAGCTCGCCAACGTGAGCGAGCGCCGGGTCGAGCAGCTCGTCAACCCGCACCTCTCGGGCGGACTCACGCCGTTCCTCGCCCCCAACAGCGGCCTCCACTCCGGCTTCATGATCGCGCAGGTCGCCGCGGCGTCGCTCGTGAGCGAGAACAAGATCCTCTGTCACCCGGCGAGCGTCGATTCCATCCCCTCGTCCGCGGGCAAGGAGGACCACGTGTCGATGGGCTCGGTGAGCGCGCTCAAGCTGATGCGCGTCACCGAGAACGTCCGGCGAGGCCTCGCGATCGAAGTGCTCGCGGCCACTGCGGGCCTCGATCAACGGCTGCCGCTCAAGCCGTCGTCCGGCGTCAAAGCGGCGCACGGCCTGGTGCGCGAGAAGCTGCCCCCGCTCACCGACGACCGCCCGCTCTCCCCCGAAATCGAGTGGGTCAGCGAGCAGATCCGCACCGGCTCGTTCCTCGCGGCCGTCGAGTCCGCCGTCGGCGCGCTCTGACGCCTTCGGACGAGAGACCGGGCGCCAGGGAGAGGAGCCTCACGCCAAGCGCGCCCGCGACAAGGCGGTCTGCCGATGCGTGCGACCTCGTCTCCGCCGCGACTCGCTAGCCGCAAGGTCGAGGCTCGCCCCCGAGAAATTGTCGGGCGTCCTTGGCGTGAGGCTCTTCTCCCTGGCGCCCGGTTGTCTCTTCAACGCGCGAAGACCTGGATCCTCGGCTGCGTCTTGTCGTCGTCGCCGCGGACTCGTGGGGGTGGGGGCGTGCTCGACGTGCGTGAGGTGTTGGCCGCCTTGCGGGAGATCGACGCGAGCAGCTCGTCCGGATCGATCCCCGGTTCGACGATCCGGAGCGGCGTCGACCGCGGCGCGGCCGCTCCGTCCCAGCCGAGGGCCTTCTGCGCGACGTCGAACACCGGCGCGAGCTCGCGGATCGGCATGCTCGCGGCGACGACCTCCGGCGTCGCGACCGCGAGCTCCTGCGCGGCCCCGAACGGCTCTCCGCTCCGCTCGCGGCGGAGGCGCGCCTCGTCGATCGCGATCCGCACGTCGAGCGGGATCTTGGCCTGGAAGACGGCCGGGGAGATCGCGGCGCGCACGTCGAGCGCGCTGATCGGCCCGTGGAGGAGCAGCGACCGCAGCAGCCCGCCGATGATGTCCTGGTTGGCCTTGCTGTCGTCGTGCCACGGCATCCGCTCGCGGAACTTGCGCCAGAACTCGGAGACCGGTCCGTAGACGACGAGATCGAAGGGATCGAACGCCTCGTCGAACTGCTTCACGGTGATGTCGCCGTCCTCGAGGAACGACTCGAGCAGATCGGCCTGGAACTCTGCGGTCTTCTTGCGCGCAGCGCGCGCGGGGAGCTGGGTCAGCGAGGTGACGATCTGCGCGCGTAGATCCGGCCGATCGCGCAGCCACCGCATCCGCTCCCGCGCCGGCCAGAGCACGCGGAGCTCGTCGGGCGACCACCACGAGAGCTCCCGCGCGCGGAGCCGCGCGAGGAGATCCCCCACGACCTGCAGCGCGGGGAAGCGTGAGAGCTGCGCCTCGGCCTCGCGGCGAAGCGTTCCGTCGTCCTTCTTGTCGGCGTCGGCGTGCTGGAGGGGCTTGAGTTCGGCCATGGCCAGGTCCGTCAGCAACGGCCGGGCCATGTGCGTTCTCCTATGCAATCACGGTTGATCGCAACTTGCCGTGCGCGAGTTGTGCAAGCTTCGGCGCTACTTCGATCGCTTCTTCGCCGTCTTCTTCTTGGCGGCGGGCTTCTTCTTCTTGGTCGCGGCCTTCTTGGTCGCGGCCTTCTTGGTCGCCGTCTTCTTCTTTGTCGCGGCCTTCTTGGGCGCGGCCTTCTTCTTCGGCGCGGCCTTCTTTTTCGGCGCTGCCTTCTTCTTCGGCGCTGCCTTCTTGGGCGCCGCCTTCTTCGCCGGCTCCTTCTTCGCCGGCTCCTTCTTCGCCGGCTCCTTCTTCGCCGGCTCCTTCTTCGCCGGCTCCTTCTTCGCCGGGGCGGCGGTCGGGGCCGGCGCGGTTCGCACCAGCTTGCTCAGGTCGGCGTCCCGCGCGGCGAGCGCGGCGAAGTGCGTGCTCACGCTGGCCGCGGCGAGCGCCGACTCGGCCGCGCGTCGATCGCCGAGCAGCGCGTGCGCCTTGGCGGCGTAGAACGATGCCATCGGCGCCGCCGCCCGCGAGCGGATCGCCTTGGCCAGCGGCACCAGCGCCTCCTTCGGTTTGCCGAGCATCATGTACGCGCGGCCGAGGCTCTGGAGCGTGAGGAACGAGTCCTTCTCGAGCGCGTCGGCCTTCTTCGCGGCGGCCAGCGCCTCCTTGCCGCGGCCGAGCCCAAGGAGCGCATAGGCGCGACGGCTGACGACATCGGCGGCGTCGCCCTCGCTGGCGAGCGCCACGAGCGCGCGCTCGTACGACGCGCGCGCCTCGTCGTCGCGACCGCCCGCGGCGAGCGCGAACGCTTTGACGTTCTCGGCCATGCCGTCGTACTTCACGGCGAGCGCGCGGTCGGCCGCTTCGACGGCCTCGTCGTAGCGCGCGAGGTCGGTGAGGATCGAGGCGCGCAACAGGTGACCATTGCGTTCTTCGGGGTTGAGCTCGAGGAGCCGATCGGCGAACACCAGGGCTTCTTCGAAGCGCGCCACGTACCACCCGTTGGCCGCTGCGAGGAGCGCGTCGAACGGCCGCGGCTGGGCGGCGAACGCGCGGGCAGCGCACTCGAACGCGAGCGCGTGGTGGTTGTTCTGGTGGGCCGTCCAGGCGACCTCGTGCTGCAGCTCGTAGTCCTCGGGCGAGAGCTCCGCGGCGTCGGCCAACATGCGCAGCCCCTCGCGCGCGCGGCCCGTGTTGCAGGCGATCTGGCCGTCGATCCGCAGCTCCATCGCACGCTTGCGGCGCGCGCGGAGGCCGGGTTCGAGGGCGAACTCGTCGACCAGCTCCTTCGTCAGGACCATGCCCGGCGGCAGGATCCGCGGGTTCGGCCGCGGCTCGGCGCGCCCGATCGCCGCGAACACCTCGGCGAGCACGTCGCCGTCGACGTGATAGTGCGGGATCGGAGCGTCCTCGCGCGGCGCCGCAGCGATGGCCTCGGCGATCGCCGACCACGGGACGTGCGCGCGCGTCGTCTGGATCGAGTCGACCTCCGGGACGCGGGCCGCGACGTCATCGGCCCACGCGACGAATGTACGGACCTCGGAGTCGTCGAGCGCGTAGAAGATCTGCGGCACGAACAGGTCGTCGCCGACGCGCTCGGCGAGCGAGTCGCGCTCGCGGTTCCAGCGCCACACCCGCTCGAGCCGTTCGCGCGGCATCGCCGGCGGCGGATCGTTCGCCATGCGACGCAGGTTCACCTCGTGCGCGAAGCGGTTGAACGCCTCGAACCCACGGTGAAACGCGAGCGGCGTGAACTCGCCGCGGCCCATGCCGTCGGTCTGCGGATCGTCGACGAGGAGGTCGAAGGTGCGGACCAGCGCCGCGATTTCGTCCTCGGCCTCGAGGGCGGTCACGTGCGGACGCATCTGTCCGATGCGCAGCGAGACGGGGGCGCGCTCTTCCGGATCGTCGGCGGAGCGTTCGCGCAGCGAGACGTCGATCGCCACGCCGGTGGCCGTGTTGCGGTACTCGGCCCCGTCGTCGGAGAGGCTCCAGTGGGGCCGCGTGCTGAAGAAGTCGCGCAGCGAGTCGAGCGAGGGGGCGCTCTGACCGGGGCGTACGGCGAACGAGAGGTCGTAGCTCATTCGGGCGAGCGTACACCCGCGCGTGCGCGCCAGACCCGCGCTGGCGAAGGCACCCTCGGTGCGCGCGCCACGTCGCGCAGATCCATCGGTTCGGCGGCGGCAAACCCGGCTTGGCGGAAGAACGCGCGAATCTCCTGCTCGTCGCGGAAATCTGTGCTTGCTCCGCGCCCTCCGGTAGCGAGCTTGATGCCGGCGCGGAGGAAGTGAACGCCGATCGGCATGCCCGCTTTTTGATGACGGATGTCGGCGAGGAAGATGCCTGCCCTCGGAGCGAGCGCGGACGCGACGCTCTCGGCGAGGCGCGTGCGAGCCTCGGACTCGAAGTAGCCGAGCACGCCCTCCGCGATGATCGCTGGCCGCTCGCTGCCGGCGAGCAGCGCTTGGAGCTCTTCGCGGAACGAGGGCGAGAGCACGTCGTGGCTGACGTGACGGAGACGCGGCGTGCGGAGGCGCTCCGGGATGAGCGCGCGCTTGGCCTCGACCATGTGCGGGAGGTCGACCTCGACGTAGTCGACGCCGCGGTCGAACGCCCACGTGAGCCCGCGACGCGACAGGCCCGCTCCGAGCTCGACGATCCGATCCGGCTTCAAGCGGTCGAGCGCGTGCTCGATCGCGAAGTGGCGTTGCGCGAGGTACTGCGGCAGGGACGGGACGCCGGGCGTCACCGCGGCGATCCACTCGCCGGCGAGGCGAAAGCCCCAGAACAGCGCCGCGCCCTTCGGCGTCGCGAACAGCTCGGAGTAGGGCAGCCGCAGGCGCGACCAGACGTACGCCGTGTAGTGAGCCGTCGGCCCGATTTTGTCCTCGCCTGCCATCGCCGTGCCGCCATGGTAAGAGCATCGCCATGACGTCGCGCGAAGATCAGCCTGGCGACGACCTCGATCCGCGCATCCGCCGCACGCTGGAGCTCGTCTACCAGGTGGAGGGCGTCGTCGCCGCCAAGGTCTGGGCGATGCCCGACCGCGTCGCGGTCGGAGTGAAGATCGGCACCGGCCACGGTCAGGGCGAGGTGATGGCGCGGCTCGAACAGGTGACCGTCGCGCTCCGCGAGCCCGGCGAGACATGGGACTTCGGCCTGCTCGAGGGCGACGCGTAGCGAGCGCGCTACTTGAGCGCTGCCCGCGCGATCACGATCTTCTGCACCTGAGTGGTGCCCTCGTAGATCGTGGTGACGCGCACGTCGCGGAGGTGGCGCTCGGCGGCGAACTCGCGTGTGTAGCCGTAGCCGCCGAAGACCTGCACCGCGCGGTTGCACACCCGAACGGCCGCTTCGGTCGACCACACCTTGGACATCGACGCCTCGCGCGAGAACGGCACGGAGCGCTCCTTCATCGACGCGGCGCGGAGGCAGAGCAGGCGCGCGGCGTCGAGCTCGGTGCGGCTATCCGCGATCATCCACTGGATGGCCTGAAAGTTCGCGATCGGCTGGTCGAACTGCTTTCGGTCCCGCGCGTACTCGATCGACTCGTCCAACGCCGCGCTGGCGATGCCGATCGCCTGCGAGCTGATGCCGATCCGGCCGCCATCGAGGGCCATCATCGCGATCTTGAAGCCGCCGTTGAGGTCTCCGAGGAGCTCGCCCTCGCAGCCCTCGAAGGTGAGCGACACGGTGTTGGACCCGCGGAGGCCCATCTTGTCCTCGTGCTTGCCGATGATGAGGCCGGGCGCGCCCTTCTCGACGAGGAAGCAGGAGATGCCCGCGGTGCCGGGGCCGCCGGTGCGCGCCCACACCACCATCACGCCCGCGTGCGCGCCGCTCGTGATCCACATCTTCTGGCCGTCGAGCAGCCACTTGTCGCCGTTGCGCGTGGCGGTGGTGCGCATCGAACCCGGATCGCTGCCCGCGCCGGGCTCGCTCAGCGCGAAGGCGCCCGCGGCGTAGGTGCCGTCTGCCAGGCGAGGGCAGTGCTTGCTCGCCTGCTCGCGCGTGCCGAACTTGGCGATCACCTCGCCGACCATGTTGGTGACGGCCATCGTCACCGCCGTCGACGCGCACGCGCGGGCGACCTCCATCATCGCGAGGGAGTACGCGACGACGCCGGCCTCGGCGCCGCCGAGCTCGGACGGCACGTTGACCGCCATCAGGCCGAGATCGGCGAGGCCCTTGAGGATCTCGAAGGGAAAGCGCTCCTCGCGATCGATCGCCGCGGCCTCTGGGAGGATCGACTTCTGCGCAAAGTCGCGGGCCGTTTGCTGAACGAGCTTCTGTGTGTCGGTGAGGTCGAAGTCCATTCGCGGTCTCAGGGCAGCTGCACGGTGACCTTGGTGGGCCACGACGCCTTGTTCACGTATTTGAGGCCCATCAGCACGTTCACGACGCAGTCGATCGCGGCATCGGCGTTCGGGTCGTCGATGGCGAGGCCGACCGAGAGCGGCTTGCCGCCCTTGGCGATGTAGAGGGTCGCGACCATCTTGCCCTTGCTGCCCTTCTTGCAGCCGTCGAGCTTGCCCTTGGCCTTCTCGATCGAGGGCAGCACGCTGCTCTGCGCGCCGGGGTCTGCTGCGCGCGCGTCGCCGTCGAGCTCCCAGCCGAGCGTGTGTCCCTGCACCTCGCCCTCCTTCGCATCGGTCGGCGGACCGAAGTTCGTGCTCTTGAGCGAGTCGATCACGCAGCGCTCGACCTCGCGGCTTCCGAGGTCCGCGTCCTTGACGTAGGCCCACTTCACCGAGCCGTCCTTGTTCGTGCGGACGGTGAACGTGAGCTTGCCCTCGAGCGTCTCCTGCTTGTCGTGCGCGTGGGTGTAGCAATCGTTCCAGGACGAACGCAGCGCCTCGACCTTCTTCTTGAAGATGTTGGGATCGACCGGCCCGAGGTCGTACTCGATGGAGGGACCGGTCGACGTCTTCTCGACCTTCGCCGTGTCGGCGGCGGGCTCGGGTTTGGGGGCCTCGGGCGGCGGGGTCGAGCCGCAGCCGATGAGGGCGAGGGCGAGGAGACAGCGCGAGGACATCCCCGCCCCAATGCCACGGATCACCCGCGCCGCAAAGACGGCGCGCGCCCACGCACAACAGGCGCTCGCCGACGCGCGCGCCCGTGCGCCCACGAAATCGGCGCGCGCGTGAGCGAGCGCCTCCCCCCGCAGCTACCCCTTGAGCGCGTTGGCCGCGATGACGATGCGCTGGATCTCCGAGGTGCCCTCGTAGATCTCGGTGATGCGCGCGTCGCGGTAGTGGCGCTCCATCGGGAACTCGCGGGAGTAGCCGTAGCCGCCGAAAATCTGCAGCGCCTTGTGGGTGACGCGGGTGGCCATCTCCGAGGCGAAGAGCTTGGCGATCGCGGACTCCTGCGAGTGGCGCACGCCCTTGTCCTTCATCGTCGCGGCGCGCCAGATGAGGAGACGCGCGGCGTCGATCTCGGTGGCCATGTCGGCGATCATGAAGGCGATCGCCTGGTGGTTGGCCAGCGGGACGCCGAACGACTTGCGCTCCTTGCTGTACTCGACGGCCTTCTCGAACGCCGCGCGGGCGATGCCGAGCGCCTGACAAGCGATGCCGATGCGGCCGCCGTCGAGCGTGGACATCGCGACCTTGAAGCCGTCTCCCACGCCGCCGAGGCGGTGCTCGTCCGACAGCTCGACGTTCTCGAAGAACACCGTGCACGAGTGCGCCGCGTGGATGCCCAGCTTCTCGTCGGGCTTCTCGCGGCTGAAGCCGGGGGTGTCCTTGTCGACGAGGAACGCGGTGTGCTTCGACTTGCCGCCGGGGTTCCGCTCACTGATCGCGAAGAGGACGATCGTGTCGGCGTGGGGGCCGTTGGTGATCCAGTTCTTGCTGCCGTTGATGAGCCACTTGTCGCCCTTCTTCTCGGCGACGGTGTTCATCGTCTGCGCGTCGCTGCCGCTCATGGGCTCGGTGAGCCCGAAGCAGCCGAGCTTCTCGCCCGAGGCGTAGGGCGTGAGCCAGCGATCCTTCTGCGCCGGAGTGCCGAACTTCTTCACCGGATCGCAGTAGAGCGAGTTGTTGACGCTCATGATTACGCCGGTGGACGCGCAGGCGCGGGAGATCTCCTCCATGGCGAGCGCGTAACAGACGTTGTCCATGCCGGCGCCGCCGTGCGTGTCGTCGACCGCGATGCCCATGAACCCGAGCTCGCCCATGCGCTTCACGAGCTCGGTGGGCCAGCGCCCCGTCTTGTCGAGCTCGGCGGCCTTGGGCTCCACCTCTTTGACCGCGAAGTCACGCGCGGTGTCCCGGATCATGCGCTGCTCTTCGGTCAGCTCGAGGTCCATGGCGGCTCCTTACCGGAGGAGCGCGGAGGAGGGTAGGGGCAACCCGTGGGCCTCACGTTGGGGCCTCTCCCGGGCTTCGGCGCCAGAACTCGCGGCTGCGGGCGTAGGCGACGCCGTAGACGATCGCGCTCGCGGCGTAGGCCGTGGCGATCGCCGACCACAGGGCCTCGCGGCTGCCGCGCCAGAACGCCGCGATGAGGCAGAGCGGCAGCTGAATGGCGAAGACGAGGAGCAGGTCGAGGCGCAGCGTCTTGCGGGTGGCGCCGATGCCGCTGAACGCGTTTCCGAGGACGATCGCCGCGCCGTAGGTGATGTAGCTCGGACCGACGGCGGCGAGGTATTCGCGGCCGATGGCGACGACCTCCGGCGTGTCGTCGAAGAAGCGGAGCAGGGGCGCGCCCCACAAGCCCATCGCGAAGGCGAGGATGCCCATGCACGCAGCGTCGTAGCCAGCCGCCCACCACCCGGCCCACCCCGCGCGGCGCATGTCGCCCGCGCCCATGCAGGTGCCGGTGAAGGTCTGGGCGGCCGAGCCCCAGCCCATCGAGAGGAACAGCGCCATGGTCTCGACGCGAAACACGATCCCGTAGGCGGTGCTCGCGGTCTGATCGGTGGCCGAGGTGAACGCGTGGGCGATCAGCGCGCTCGTCGCGACGAACGCGCCGACGCGGACCACGTACTGCGCCGAGATCGGCCAGCCGATCCGCCAGATCGCCCCGAGCTCGGCGAGCTGCGGCGCCCGCCACTCCCTCCGCGGGCGAAGGATCCGATCGCCGCGCGCCGAGGCGAGCCAGACGAACGCCGGGACGAGCGCGAGCGAGCGGGCGATGACCGTCGCCCACGCGGCGCCGACCAGCTCGAGCCGCGGCGCGTGCAGTGCCCGCGCGATCGGCAGCGACCAGGCGAACACTGCCGGTCGTTCGCCCTGCCCATAGACGAGGAGGATCGCGAGGAGCAGGTTGAGGACGTTGCCGACGACCAGGATCGCCACCGGGGTCTTCGACGACCCGAGCGCGCGCATGATCGATGTGAGCTGGAGGAGGAAGAAGATCGAGAACGAGCCCGCGACGATGACCCGCAGGTACTCGACGCCGAGCCGCGCCACCTCGCCCTTGGCGCCGACGACGCTCACCATGAGGAACTCGGAGCCGAATACGCCGACGAGGCCGTAGAGGATGGAAAGGCCGAGGGTGAGCAGCAGCGACTGCCACCCGACGCGCCGCACGCCGTCGAGATCGCCGGCGCCCTTGCGCTGGGCGAGCAGCGCCGCGGTCGCGGTGGAGATGCCGTAGCTGATGATCGTGCCGACCGCGGCGATCTGATCGCAGATGCCGACGGCGCCGATCGCCGGCCCGGCCCGACCGGCCGGCAGGCGCGCGATGAGGTAGGCGTCGACCAGGTTGAAGGTGACCTGCAGCGCCATGCCGACCGCGATCGGCGCGCCGAAGCGGAACACCTCCCAGCCGAGGGGGCCGGTGACGATCTTCCGCGTCTGCGGCGCGAAGACGTCGATCGTCGAGACGTCGCGCGGGTCCTTCACCGACCGCGTCTGTAGCTCGTCCGATGGGCGACGGCCACGCCGCGCGCGGCTACACTCGCGCTCCGATGCCGACCCCGTACGACTCGGAGGAGTTCTTCCAGCAAATCCTCGTGAAGGCAGTCGCGGCCAACGCGAGCGACGTGCACCTCAAGGTCGGCCAGCCGCCGGGCGCGCGCATCCGCGGAGACATGGTCTACTTCAAGACCGACCGGCTGCGCCCCGAGGACACCGAGGCGATGGCCAAGCACGTCATCAAGGACCCGAACATCAAGCGCGAGCTCGCCAACCTCAAGGAGCACGACACCTCGTACTCGGTGCGCGGCGCCGGGCGCTTCCGCGTCAACGTCTACCGCCAGCGCGGCACGCTCGCGATCGTGATGCGCGCGATCCCGCAGGTGATCCCCACCTTCGAGCAGCTCGGCGCGCCGCCCGCGTGCAAGACGTTCGCCGAGAAGGACCGTGGCCTCGTGCTGGTCGTGGGCGCGGCGGGCAACGGTAAGTCGTCGACCCTTGCGGCGATGATCGGCGAGATGAACCGCACCCGCGCGCTGCACATCGTGACCGTCGAGGATCCGATCGAGTTCCTCCACGAGGACTCCATGTCGAGCATCTCGCAGCGCGAGGTCGGCCTCGACACCGGCAACTTCGCCTCCGCGCTCCGCGCCGCGCTCCGTCAGGATCCCGACGTCATCCTCGTCGGCGAAATCCGCGACGAGGAGACGATGGACATCGCGCTCAAGGCGGCCGAGACCGGCCACCTCGTCCTCTCCACGCTCCACACCCCCGACGTCGCGCGCACCGTGGGCCGCATGCTCGCCCTCGCCCCGAACGCCGACGTGCACGAGCTCCGCGAGCGGATTGGCGATAACCTGCAGGGCATCGTCGCCCAGCGCCTCCTCCCGCGAAAGGACGGCACCGGCCTCGTCCTCGCCGCCGAGGTCCTCGTCGCGAGCGGCACGGTGCGCGAGGCGATCAAGAGGCCGGAGCAGAACCCGACGCTCAAGGAGTGCATGGAGAAGGGCGTGCACCCGTACGGGATGCAGACCTTCGAGATGCACCTCAAGCAACTCGTCGCCCAGGGGTTGCTCGACAAGGAGATCGGGCGCGCGGCGATGGCGTTCTAGCGTCCTCCGTCCTCCGGTCGACGGCGGTCCCAATTTGATATTGGTGTCTGCCTAATTGATGATGGTAACGCTGTCATCAATGGGTAGACTCACTCATCAAATGGTTCGTACCTACGACCGCACCCTGCGCGAGGCGCAGGCGCAGCAGACCCGCACCCTCATCCTCGACGCCGCGGTGGCCCTGGTGGGGAGCCACGGCGACGAGCCGCTCTCCTTCGCGCGGGTGGCCGAGCGCGCCGGCGTCTCCGAGCCCACCGTCTACCGCAACTTCCCCAACCGCGAGGCGCTGGTCGCGGCGATCGCAGCGCGGGTCTCCGAGCAGTTCCGCGGCCCGACCTTCCCAGACGATCCCGAGGACCTCCCGGCCGGCGCGGTCGCGACCGCGCAGTACTTCCAGGAGAACCCCGAGATGCTCCGCGCCGCGTTGCGGAGCGGTGCGTCGCGCGAGGTGCGCGAGCACGGCCGCAAGCGGCGCGTCGATCGCATGCGCGCGCTGCTCGAGGAGCCGGCCGCGCACCTCGAGAAGAAGGACGCCGACGCGATCAAGGCGCTGTTCCTCACGCTCATGCGGGCCGAGTCGTGGTTCGAGATGACCGACGTGCACGGCATCGATCCCGAGCGCGCCGGCTTCGCGATGGCGTGGGCGGTGCGGGCCATGCTCTCGGCCCTCCGGCGGGAGAAGAAGAACGGCGCGCGCACCATCGTCGACGAGAAACTACGCGCGAGGGCCGAGCGCCTTCGCGAGCAAGGGAGGAAGTAATGGGAGAGCAGCGAAAGTTCGTGGCGCCGGGCCCCGGCGTGTGGATGCTCGACGTCACGCACTGCCAGCGCCCGCGCTCGCGCTGGCTGAACGAGCTCATGGAGCAGTCGTACGCCGCGGGCTTCCGGGAGGGGTTCGCGCGGTACGGAGCGCTGCTCGACACCATCGAGTACCGCGCGATCGAGGGCTTCCCCTACATCGCGGTGCGCCCGCTCGGAGCGCCGCCGGACGCGAAGGGCACGCCGCCGAAGCTGATCTTCTCTCTGCTCCTTCGGCTTCACCCCGCGCTGCGAAAGCGTCGCGCGCGCGCGGAACAGGTGCTCATCGAGAAGCCATGGCGCGAAGACCGGCGCGCCTTCGTGGAGGAGGTGCTGCCGCGGTTCGAGGAGCGCCTCGGCGCGCTCGGCAGGGAGCCGATCGAAGCGTTCGACGACGCCGGCCTCGTCGCACACCTCGCGCGCCTCCTCACGTTGCTCAAGGAGGCGATGCACGATCACTTCTATCGCGCCTCGTCGGCGATGCTGCCCGTCGGCGACTTCATCGTCCACGCGCGCGACTGGACCGGCTGCGCGGCGCCCGAGGCGATCGAGCTGCTGCGCGGGTCCTCGCCGGAGTCGGTCTCGGCGGTCACCGACGTCGATCGGGTCGCCACGTCGCTCCGCGGCGATCCCTCGCTGCTCGGCGACGTCGAGGGGGGGGACGACGCGGCGGCGATCCTCGCCCGCCTGAGGAGCGCGCCGGCTCCGGTGGGCCCCGCGGTCGAGGCTTGGCTCGCACGCCATGGCGACCGGCTCGTCGGCGGTCACGACCTCACCGACCGTCGCGCGATCGAGGTCCCGGCGACCCTCATCGCGACGCTCCGCGCGCGGCTCGCCGGACAGAGCCCGCGCGCCGTCGCCGACCCGAGCAAGCTGCGCGAGCGCGTGCCCGCGGCCCATCGCGCCGAGTTCGACGCCCTCCTCGAAGAGGCCCGCAGCGTGTACGGCCTGCGCGACGCGCGCATGGCGATCGACTGGTGGTCGCTCGGCCTCGCGCGCCGCGCGTTCATCGAGGCCGGCAAGCGGCTCGTCGAGCGCGGCGCGATCCGCGCGCTCGATCACGTCTTCGAGCTGTCTTCGGGCGAGCTCGAGTCGCTGCTCCTCGGCCGGCCCGCCGTCGGCGCCGGCGAGCTCGCCGAGCGCGCGGCGTGGCGCGCGGAGGGCTCGGTCACCGCGGCGCCGCAGTTCATCGGAGGCACGCCCGGCAAGCCGCCGCCGTCGGAGTGGATCCCCGGCGCGGCCGGCCGCATCGCCCGCGCCTTCGACGTCTACATCGGCATGTTGAACGAGGACGCCTCGACCGACCCCCGCTCGCTCCAGGGCGTCGGCGCGAGCCCCGGCAAATACACCGGCACCGCGCGCATCGTCCGCACCGCGACGGACTTCGATCGGGTGCGCCCCGGAGACGTGCTGATCGCGCCGATCACGTCGCCGACCTACAACGTCGTCCTGCCGCTGCTCGGCGCGATCGTCACCGATCGCGGTGGCCTCCTCTCGCACCCGGCGATCATCAGCCGCGAGTATGGCATTCCCGCGGTGGTCGGCGCCCGCGGCGCCACCAGCGAAATTCGCGAGGGCTCGCGCGTCGAGGTGGACGGCGGGAGCGGCCTGGTCCGGGTGCTCGCGTGATCACGCGCCTGCTCGACGCCGGGGACGATCGCCGCTTTGGCGGCAAGGCCGCGCAGCTCGCGCGTTCGATGGCCGCCGGGCTGCCGGTGCCGGATGGGCACGCGATCGAGGCGGAGGCCGTCGACGCGATCGTCGCCGGTGCCGCCGTCGCGCTCGAGCTCTCGGGCCCGGTCGCCGTGAGGTCATCGGCGATCGGCGAAGACGGCAGGACCGCGAGCTTTGCCGGTCAGCACCTCACGGTGCTCGGCGTGCGTACCCACGAGGAGCTCGTCTCGGCGATCCACCGCGTGCACGCCTCGGCACGCACGCCGGCCGCGCGGGCGTATCGCGCGCGAATGGGGGTCGACGAGGCGCCGCGCATCGCGGTCGTGGTGCAGCGCATGGTCGACGCCGAGCGCGCCGGCGTGCTCTTCACGCGCCACCCGGTCACCGGCGCCGACGAGCGGCTCATCGAGGGCGCGTGGGGCCTCGGTGAGGCCGTGGTGTCCGGGCTCGTCGATCCCGATCGCGCGCGGGTCGCGCGGAGCGGCGAGGTGCTCGAGCACACCGTCGGCGACAAGCCGGTCGCGATCCGGATGACCAGCGAGGGCACCGAGGAGCACCCGCTCGACGAGCTGCGCGCGCGGTCCTGCCTCGACCCCGAGACGATCGCGGCCATCTGCGCGCTCGCCGACCAGTGCGACCGCGTGTGGAGCGATCCGCACGACGTCGAGTGGGCGTTCTACGAGCGAAAGATCTGGCTCCTGCAGCGGCGCCCGATCACGCGCTCACTTCCATAGCTCCGCGGCCCGTCCCGCCATCACTGCGCGCGCGACGCCGAACCGCGCGTCGTCCCGAATCGGCTCGGTGAGCGGGCAGTGGTCCATCCAGCCGAGGTCGAGGAGCTCCGTCGCGTTCGCCGCGAGCAGCTCGAGCGCCTCCTCGTGCAGGCCGGCGACGAGCAAGAGGTCGAGCGTGACGGCCTGCATGGAGCCGCTCGCACGCCCGCGCGCCATCGCCGCGGCGCACGCGCGCGCGGGCTCGGTCGGGACGTCGCCCGCGACGATGCCGAGGAGCACCGGCGCGAAGTAGCGAAGGGTGAGCTCGCCGCTGCTCTCCGGGTTGTCTGCGATGATTTGCGCGGTGCTCGCGGCGAGGGCTCGGTCGCGGTGCCAGAACGCGAGGCGGCTCCGGAGGTAGACCGAGCCGAGCGAGGGCATGGCCTCGACGGTGGCGACCGCCTTCTCGTGCCGGCCGGTGAGGCCCCAGATGCGGATTCGCTCGCCGATCGCCTGCACCGACTCGGGGTCGAGCTTGAGCGCGTGCTCGATGCGTCGCTCGCCCTCGTCGACGCGGCCCGACTCGAAGAGCAGCCGTCCGAGCCAGGCGTGCGGCTCGGCGAGGCGCGGCGACCGTTGCGTGGCCTCCTCGAACGCGCGCACGGCGGCGCGCAGCTCACCCTTCGACGCGCGCAGCGTGCCGATGGTGAGGAACGTCTCGCCGTTGGTGGGATCGAGGGCGAGCGCGCGCAGCGTCATCTCCTCGGCCTCGGCGAGCAGCGACGGGTCGGTGCCGCCGGCGTTGCGCGACGCGCGCACCAGGGCCGCGCCGAGGACGCTCATGATGTGCGGATCGTCGGGCGTGTCGGCGTGGGCGGCGCGGAGCATGTCGATCGCGCGCTTCAGGTTGTCGTGCGTGTACCAACGCATGAGCTCGCGCGCGCGGGTCAGCGTGTTGCGCACCGTGTCGTTCGCGGGGCCGGTGTCGCGCGATGCGCGCGCACGCACCGCGGCGACGACCCCGGTCGACACCGCGTCCTCGAGCGCGAACGGGTCTTCGAGCGTCCCGTTGAAGTCCTCGGCCCACACCTGGGCGCCGGTGGCGCTGTCGACGAGCGACACGCCGACGCGCGCGCGCGCCCCGGACACGCGCGCCGAGCCGACCAGCGAGAGATCGCCGCGCTCTCCCATCAGCACCTGCACCCCGCGCACCTTCGCGAGCGCCGTGGCCAGGGCGGTGGCGATGTCGCGCGCGAGCGCCTCGTTGCCCGAGAGCGGGGAGAGCCCGACGGTGCGCACGGACGGGGTGACCATCGACCGCTCGCCGCCGCGCGCGGGCGTGACGTAGGCGGGCTCGGCGACCTGCCCGCGGATCGCGTCGAGGCGCGCGACGAATTGCGCCGCGTCGAGCCGCTGCTCACGCCGGCGGGCGAGCGCGGCGATCACCAGCTCGGCCACGTTGGCGGGGACGTTGGGCTCGAGCGCGCGGGGATCGATCGGTCGGTCCTCGAGGCGCGCTGCGGCCAGGGCCCACGGCGTGTCGCCGGTGAAGGGGAGCCGGCCGGTGAGCAGCTCGTGGAGGACGATGCCGAGCGCGTACACGTCGGCGCGCCCGTCGAGATCGCGTCCCTCGACCTGCTCCGGCGCCATGTACGCCGGGGTGCCGAGCGCCACGCCGACGGTGCGGTTGTGCTCGGTGCCCTCCGCGAGCCGCGCGATGCCGAAGTCGGTGATCGCGACGCGTTGACCGGCGAGCATGACGTTGTCCGGCTTGAGATCGCGATGGACGACGCCGGCCGCGTGCGCAGCGGCGAGTCCGCGCGCGATCTCGGCGATGATTCGCAGCGCCTCGCCGAGCGGCAGGCGCGCGGCGCGGACCCGATGCGACAGCGGCTCGCCCGCGATGAGCTCCATCGTGAGGTAGCGGACGCCCGCGAACGAGCCGAGGTCGTAGGTGCGCGCGACGTTCACGTGGGTGACCCGGCGCGCGAGCTTCACCTCGCGGCGAAACCGCTCGAGCGCGCCCTCGACCGCGGCGACCTCGGGCTTGAGCACCTTGAGCGCGATCTCCTCGCCGAGCTCTTGGTCGAGCACGCGATGCACCGCGCCCATGCCGCCCTGACCGAGCATCGCGCGCACCTCGTACCGGTCGGCGAACAGCACGCCGGGCGCGAGCTCGTCGGCGGTCAGCGCCTCGGTCGGTGCGGTCGCGATGGTGCGGTCGCCCATCCCGCACCGAGTATAGGTAGAGTAGGCGCCATGCGAACCCTCTTCGTCATGCTCTGTGCCTCCCTCGTCGCCTGCGGCGGCACCAAGGAGGAACCGAAGACCGCCGAGTCGACGGTCACCGCCACCAAGGTCGAGACGCCCGATGCGCCCCCGCCCACCACGACCGAGGCGCCCCCGAAGAAGAAGGACGAGCCGCCGCCGAAGAAGAAGACGGCCAAGGAGGTCGTCACCGCCGAGGGCGCGGTCTTCATGTTCTCCCTCGCAGACAGCCCGGACGCAAAGAAGCTCGCCGACGAGGCCTGCGCCAAGACCGCGAAGAAGGACGAGAAGAAGCTCGACGCCTGCAAGAAGGAGGCGGAGGTCGCGGCCGCGGGCGAGGGCATCCGCTTCGAGAAGGACGCCAAGGGCGATTGGTGGTGGGTCTCCTTCGGCAAGGAGAAGGACAAAGAGGTCGTCTACAACAAGGTGAAGTTCAAGATCGCGCTCGAGGCGGACGACAAGCTCACCCTCACACCCGAGGGCAAGGACGAGGGCAAGAAGCCGATGAAGACCCTGCCCAAAGAGGTCGTCGTCGACGTCACCGACGAGAGCACGGTCGCGATGAGCGATCCGAAGAAGGGCAAGCTCATCTTCAAGAAGAAGTGAGCTTCGTTAGAGCGTTGATCCCCGGCGCGGTGGCGACGTTGCTGTCGACGCCGGCGGCCGGAGCGGAGTCCTTCAAGTGGCCCGAGAGGTACCCCGGGATCCACGCCGCCGAGTACGTCTCGATCGGCGTGCTGCTCGCGGCGAACCTGTACATCGAGCTCGGGATGAAGCTGCCCCGCGAGGCGGGTTGGACGGGGCCCGTCCTCTTCGACGAGGGCGCACGCTCGCTGTTCCGTCTCCCCCGTCGCGAGCAGCGCGACGGCCTCGAGCTCTTCTCCGACATCACCCTGCACGTCCCGCAGTTCCAGCCGGTGGTGATCGACGCCGGCATCGCGCTCGCACGCGGCTCGTTCGAGACCGCGTGGAACATCGAGATGATGAGCGCGATGGGCGCCGGCATCACCGGCGTGCTCACCCGCTTTCCGCTCTATCTCATCGGCCGCGAGCGCCCCGACACCATCGAGTGCCGCAAGGATCCGGAGTATCACGGCAAGTGCTTCGCGGGCGCGAACGCGAGCTTCCCGAGCGGCCACACCTCGTTCGCGTTCACCGGCGCGGCGCTCTCCTGCGCCCACCACCTTCAGCTCAAGCTCTGGGACAGCAAGGTCGCCGACATCGCGACGTGCGTCGCCGGAATGACGCTCGCGACCACGACCGCCGTCACGCGGCTGTGGATGGACCGCCACTGGGCGACCGACGTCGTGGTCGGCGCCGGGATCGGGCTCCTCAGCGGCTTCGGCGTCGCGTACGGCCTCCACTACGGCTCGTGGACGTGGAGGACGAAAGAGGTCCGCGCGGCGGTGGTGCCCGCGAGCTTCGGCAGCGCGCTCGGCGCGCAGCTGCTCGGCGCGTTCTGAACTACTTCTTCGGCGGGAGCTCGAGCGAGATCCGGCCGAGGGCGCCGCTGCGGAAGTCGTGGATGAGGATGTCGGCCGCCTTGTCGCGATCGATCACACCGCCCGCGCGCAGGCCGCCGCGGCGACGGCCGATCTCGTCGAGCAGCGCGTCGGCGCTCTCGGGGACCGACTCGAGCTTGTAGCGGGCGACCACCAGCTGTGGGTAGTGGTCGAGGAGGAACTTGGCGCCGAACAGCGCGACCGGCTCGGACTCGATCGCGGTGTCGGGGATGGAGCCGGCGAACGCGAGGCGGAGCCCGTGGCGCTCGTCGTCGATGCGCGGCCAGAGGATGCCGGGGGTGTCGGAGAGGGAGAAGTTGTCCTCGAGCTCGAGGTACTGCTGCGACTTGGTGACCGCGGGCTTGTCGCCGACGTTGGCCGCCCGGCGCCCGGCGATCACGTTGATGAGCGTGGATTTTCCGACGTTGGGGATGCCGAGCACCATCGCGCGCACGTTGCGGCCCGCCTTGCTCCGGTGCGGCACGAGCTTCTTGCACAGCTCGGGGATCTTCTTGCGGATCTCCTGTCGCTTGTCGGTCGAGATCGCGATCGCCGCCACGTGACCCTCGGGGTGCTCCTTGGAGCGCTCGCTCCGGTGCTCCTCGAAGTAGCGAATCCACTGCGCGGTGACCTTCGGATCGGCGAGGTCGCTCTTGGTGAGGACCTTCACGCACGCGCGGTGCTTGCGCAGCTGGGTGACGACCGGGTTCTCGCTCGCCCGCGGCATGCGCGCATCGAGCACCTCGATGACGATGTCGTGCGCGGCGATCGACTCCTCCATCAGGCGCACGGCCTTGCGCATGTGGCCCGGGTACCACTGAATCATGCCGTATCCTGTGACGCTCCGCGGCCGGCCGTCCACTCGGCCTCCGCGGGTGGCCCAGCAGTGTCAGCCGACGATCTCGGTGCCGATGCCCTGATCGGTGAAGATTTCGAGGAGCACCGCGTGCTCGACGCGCCCGTCGATGATGTGCGCCTTGCCCACGCCGGCGGTGACCGCGTCGAGCCCGCACTGGACCTTGGGGATCATGCCGCCCTCGATCACGCCCTCGGCGCGCAGGCGCCCGATCTCGGCCGCCGTCAGCGACGGGACGAGCGCCTTGTCGCGGCCGCGCACGCCCTCGATGTCGGTCATGAGCACGAGCTTCTCGGCCCGGAGCGCGACGGCGACCGCGCCCGCGACCGTGTCGGCGTTGACGTTGAGCGACTCGCCGCGATCGTCGACCGCGATGGGCGCGATCACCGGGATGAAGCCGCCGCCCATCAGCTGGAGGATGACGGTGGGGTCGACGCGCGAGATCTCGCCGACGCGCCCCGGGTCGACCAGCGCGCCCTTCTTGGTCCTCATCTCGGCGACCTTCGTGCCGCGCATGAAGCCGTCGTCCTTGCCGGAGAGGCCGACGGCGCGCCCGCCGTGCTGGCAGACGAGCGAGACGATCTCTTGGTTGAGCTTGCCGCCGAGGACCATCTCGACGACCTCCATGGTGCGGTCGTCGGTGACGCGCAGGCCGTCAATCCGCTCGCTCACGACGCCCATCGCGGCGAGCATCTGGTCGATCTGGGGGCCGCCGCCGTGGACGACGACCGGGTTGATGCCGACGTATTTGAGGAGCGCGACGTCGCGCGCGAACCCGTCTCGCAGGTGCGGCTCGATCATCGCGTGACCGCCGTACTTGATGACGAACGTCTTGCCGTGGAAACGGCGGATGTAGGGCAGGGCCTCGTGGAGGACGTTGGCCTTCTCGATCAGCTCGCGCATCGGGGACGCGCACTCTACACCAGGCGATCAGCGGCGGCGCTTGATCTCGGAGCGCTTGATCTCGGGTGCTGAGGTGCGACGCACCGACTCGAGGTCGTTGATCGTCTTCTCCATCTGCTTGCGCACGCCGGAGACGGCCGCGAGGAGGCTGCGGTGCCTGGCCGCGGCCGCGGCGTCGAGCTCGGCGCGGATCGCGTGGAGCAGCGGGTCGCCCTCGAACGGTTTGCGGACGACCATCACCGGGTCCACGCCGGCCGCTGGTTCGCTGGTGAGGGCGACGACCGGGATCGCCGCCAGCGCCTCGTCTTCGAGCTGGCGGCGGCGGAGCTCGCGACCGTTGATGCCGGCCGGATCGAACAGCATCAACGCGATCCGCTCGCTGCGCAGGAGCGCGAGGGCCTCGCTGCCGTCGCGCGCGGTGTGCACCGCGAACCCGGCGTCCTCGAGGACGGCGCGCACGGCGTCGCGCGTCTCGTCGTCGCCCTCGACGACCAGGATTGAATCCACCGAGGGACGAGTGCCGGAGCCCACTTCCCCTCAAGTGAACCGCGCCGACCGCGGTTCGGCAAGCGCACTTTGCGTGTCGCGGCGTTCGCGCAGTGCTATCGGGAGCGGACGATGTCGATCGAGCGAATCAAGTACGATCCTGCCGCCATCGAGCCGAAATGGCAGCAGCGCTGGGAAGAGCAGCGCACGTTCGAGGCCAAGCGCACGCCGGGCAAGCCGAAGCTCTACGCGCTCGACATGTTTCCCTACCCGTCGGGCTCGGGGCTCCACGTGGGCCACCCCGAGGGGTACACCGCGAGCGACATCGTCTCGCGCTACAAACGCATGCGCGGCTTCGACGTCCTCCACCCCATGGGGTGGGACGCGTTCGGTCTCCCGGCCGAGCAATACGCGATCGAGACGGGCACCCACCCGGCGGTCACCACCGCGAGCAACATCGCCACCTTCAAGCGTCAGCTCAGGTCGCTCGGCTTCTCCTACGACTGGTCGCGCGAGCTCGCGACGACCGACAACGACTACGTCCGCTGGACGCAGTGGATCTTCCTCAAGCTGTTCCAGCGCGGCCTCGCCTACCAGTCGGAGACGCCGGTGAACTGGTGTCCGGTGCTCGGCACCGTGCTCGCGAACGAAGAGGTCGTCGACGGCAAGAGCGAGCGCGGCGGTCACCCGGTGGTGCGCCTGCCGCTCCGCCAGTGGACGCTGAAGATCACCGCCTACGCCGATCGCCTGGCGAGCGAGCTCGAGGGCCTGGAGTGGCCCGAGACCAAGAAGAAGCAGGTCGACTGGATCGGTCGCAGCGAGGGCGCCGAGGTCGACTTCGGCATCGAGGGCCACAGCGAGAAGCTGCGAATCTTCACCACCCGCCCCGACACGCTCTTCGGCGCCACGTACATGGTCATCGCGCCCGAGCACCCGCTCGTGCCGTCGCTGGCGATCGGCGAGCACCGCGCGGCGGTGATGAAGTACCGCGACGAGGTGGCGAGCAAGAGCGACATGGATCGCACCGCGCTCGCCAAGACCAAGACCGGCGCGTTCACCGGCAGCTACGCCATCCACCCGCTCAACGGCGAGAAGCTGCCGATCTGGGTCGCCGACTTCGTCCTCGGTAGTTATGGAACCGGCGCGATCATGAGCGTGCCCGCGCACGATCAGCGCGACTTCGAGTTCGCCAAGCAGTTCTCGCTCCCCATCGTCGAGGTCGTGAGCAGGGACGGGCAGCTCCACGACGCGATGACCTGGACCGAGGCCGAGGACGCCGATGGCGTCGCGGTCCGCTCCCAGTTCCTCGACGGCAAGGGCACCACCGCGGCGAAGGCCGCGATGATCGACCACCTCGAGTCCAGCAAGCTCGGCACTCGCAAGGTGCAGTACAAGCTCCGCGACTGGGTGTTCTCGCGGCAGCGCTATTGGGGCGAGCCGATTCCGATCTACTTCCCCGTCGACGGCGATCCCGAGACCGGGAAGATTCGCTACGACCAGCCGATCGCGGTCGACGAGCAGGATCTCCCCGTCAAGCTGCCCGACCTCGAGGACTTCAAGCCGAGCGACGACCCAACGGGCCCGCTGGCCCGCGCCAAGGGCTGGCGGTTCTTCCAGAAGGACGGCAAGTGGTTCGCGCGCGAGACGAACACGATGCCGCAGTGGGCCGGCTCCTGTTGGTACTACCTGCGCTTCCTCGATCCGGGAAACCAGAGCGAGATCTTCTCGCAGCAGGCCTACGACGACTGGATGCCGGTCGACCTCTACGTCGGCGGCTCCGAGCACGCGGTGCTGCACCTGCTCTACGCGCGCTTCTGGCACAAGGTGTTGTTCGACGCGAAGATCGTCAAGCACGCCGAGCCGTTCCACAAGCTCGTGCACCAGGGGATGATCCTCGGCGAGAACAACGAGAAGATGTCGAAGTCGCGCGGCAACGTCGTCAACCCCGACGACGTCGTCAAACAGTTCGGCGCCGACTCGCTGCGTCTCTACGAGATGTTCATGGGCCCGCTCGAGGCCACCAAGCCGTGGCAAACGAACGGCGTGGTCGGCATCCGACGCTTCCTCGATCGCGTGTGGAGCACGCTCGCGTATGCCGAGGGCGACGCGCCGCTCGACGACGAGTCCCAACGCCTGCTCCACAAGACCATCAAGAAGGTCGGCGCGGACATCGAGGGCCTGCACTTCAACACCTCGATCAGCGCCATGATGATCCTGGTGAACCGGCTCGCCGAGCTCGACCGGGTGCCGGTCTCGGCCGCGCGCGCGTTCACCCTCATCCTCTCGCCGTTCGCGCCGCACCTCGGCGAGGAGCTGTGGGAGCGCCTCGGCGGGCAGCGGTCACTCGCCTACGAGCCGTGGCCGTCGTTCGACGAGGCCCTCACCGTCGACGACGAGGTGGAGATCGCGGTGCAGGTGAACGGCAAGGTCCGCAGCCGGGTGAAGCTCCGCAAGGACGCCTCGGAGGCCGACGCGCGCGCGGCGGTGGCCAGCGACGAGGCGGTCCTCGCCCACACGAGGGGCAAGACCGAGAAGAAGCTGGTCTACGTCCCCGGCCGCATCCTCAACTTCATCGTCGGGTAGGCGGAACCTCTGCGGTGACGCACCTTGACTTGCGCGCGTCATAAGCAAAGGCTTCGCCTCACGTTGGCCGAGGACCGCTCCAGAGAACAGGCGCTTTCGCGGGTCGGCTCCGTCCTTCGCGGCAAGTGGAAGCTCGACAAGCTGCTCGACACGGGCGGCATGGCCTCGGTGTTCGCGGCCACCCATCGAAACGGCAGCCGCGTCGCCATCAAGCTGCTCCATGCGAGCCTGTCCAAGCAAGAAGACCTGCGCTCTCGCTTCCTCCGTGAGGGCTACGTCGCCAACAAGGTCGGTCACCCCGGCGCGGTGAGCATCGTCGACGACGACGAGACCGAGGACGGCGCCGTGTTCCTGGTGATGGAGCTGCTCGAGGGCGAGTCGCTCGACGCGCGCATCAAGCGCGACGGCCGGGTGCCCGTGCGCGAGTCGCTCCGCATCGCCGACGGCATCCTCGACGTGCTCATCGCCGCCCACAACAACGGCATCGTCCACCGCGATATCAAGCCGGGCAACGTGTTCATGACCCGCGACCGCAAGGTCAAGGTGCTCGACTTCGGCCTGGCGCGGGTGCGCGAGTCGAGCGCGTTTCAGGAGAAGCAGACGCGCGACGGCGTGGTGATGGGCACCGTCAACTACATGGCGCCCGAGCAGGCCCGGGGCAAGACGGCGAACATCGACGCGCGCACCGATCTGTTCGCGGTCGGCGCCACGCTCTTCACCTCGCTCACCGGCCAGCACGTGCACGACGGCGACACCGCGATGGACCGGATGATCTCCGCGGCCTCGATGCCGGTGCGATCGCTCTCGGTCCTCCTGCCCGATGCGCCCCCCGCGCTGGTGCAGCTCGTCGATCGCGCGCTCGCGTTCGAGCGCGACCACCGCTGGCCCAACGCCACGACGATGCAGGGCGCGGTGCACAACGCGCGCGTGCACATCGTGAGCACCCTCGGCGCGTCCGAGCCGCCGCCCGCGCCGGCGCCGCCCGCCATCCCGCCGGTCGACCTCGATTTCGACAACAGCGCCGAGCGCTCCGGCCTCGATTCCTCGATGGGGCTCTCGTTTATCGACGAGATCGCTCCCCCCGAGACCTCGGAGGTCGTGGTGAGCGACAGCATGGTCGAAGAGGCGCACCGGAAGCGATAGCCTCGCGATAAACTCGCGGGTGATGAAGAAGCTCGCGATCCTCGTCGGCGGCGGCCCCGCACCCGGCATCAACGCAGTCATCGGCGCGGCCACGATCCGCACCGCGCTGTCGGGCATCGACGTGGTCGGCGTTTGCGACGGGTTCTCCAACCTGATCAAGGGCGATGTCAGCAAGGTCCGCCACCTCACGATCGAAGAGGTGTCGCGAATCCATTTCCGCGGCGGCAGCTACCTCGGGATCTCGCGCGCCAACCCCACCAAGCGGCCGGAGGACCTCGAGCAGACCGTGCTCTCGTTGCTACGGCTCGACGTCGACAAGTTGATCACCATCGGCGGCGACGACACCTGCTTCTCCGCCTCGCAGATCGAGCGCCAGAGCAAGGGCCGCCTGCGGGTCGTTCACGTGCCGAAGACGATCGACAACGACCTGGATCTGCCCTCCAGCGTCGACACGTTCGGGTTCCAGACCGCGCGGCACATCGGCTGCGAGCTCGTCGAGAACCTCATGGTCGACGCCAAGACCACCCACCGCTGGTACTTCGTCATCGCGATGGGCCGGAAGGCAGGCCACCTCGCGCTCGGGATCGGCAAGGCCGCCGGCGCGACGATCTCCCTCATCCCCGAGGAGTTCGCCGAGCCGCGGGTCCGGCTCAAGACGATCGTCGACACGCTCGCCGGCGCGATCATCAAGCGCCTCGCGCTCGGACGGAGCGACGGCGTCGCGGTGATCGCCGAGGGCCTCGTCGAGCGGATGGACGAAGAAGATCTCGCCCACCTCAAGGGTGTCGAACGCGACGCGCACGGCCACGTGCGCATCGCCGAGGTGCCGTTCGGCGACATCCTCAAGGAGCAGGTGCAGCGCCGGCTCTCGTCGCTCGGCGTCAAGGCGACCATCCAATCCACCAACATCGGCTACGAGCTGCGCTGCGCCGACCCCGTCCCCCAGGACATGGAATACGCGCGCGACCTCGGCTACTGCGCCGCCAAATACGTCATCGAGGGCGGCAACGCGGCGATGGTGAGCATGCAGAACAGCCGCTTCGTGCCGGTCGCGTTCGACGACATCATGGACCGCAAGACCGGCCGCACCCGGGTTCGGATGGTCGACATCTCGAGCGACCGCTACATGATCGCGCGTCGCTACATGGTGCGGCTCCGCCGGGACGACTTCGACGACGGCCAGATGCTCGCCTCGCTCGCCACCGTCGTGAAGCTGCCGATCGAGGGGTTCGAGGGCGAGTTCAAGTACCTCGTCGAGCAGGAGCCGCTGCCGCGCATCTTCTTCCCCGACGAGGGGGACCACGCCCGCACCGCCCCAGCCCCCTCGGTCCGCCCGCGTTCGAAGTGACGCTCCGCTACTGGGTCGACGGCGGCGGACGGGAGGTGCGGCGCGATGGCGGCGGGTCGACGAAGCGGATCGCCGGCAGACCGGCCTCGGCGACCTTGGCCTCGTGCGCGTTGGTGAACGCGATGCCCTCCGGGAACACCGTGCGCGAGATGTGAATGCCGGCGAGGCACTCGACGCACCAGAGGACCGCGAAGCCGACTCGGGTGCGCGGGTCCGCCACCGGCCACCACTCGACACGCCCGGTCCCGCACTCGGGGCATTTGGCCGGATCGCCGCGCCTTTTGTCGCTCAGCGCTTCGTCCCAATCGAGGTAGGCCACGCCGAGCATCGTGTGGGCAGAGCCTGTTCCCGGTCAACGCGGTCGTCGTCGAACCGAGAGCAGCGTGGCGGCCGCGATCGCGAGGCCGCCGATCATGACGGCGATGATGAGGAGCGGGCGCTTGTCGCTCGGTGGCGGCGTCCACGCCACGTGGATCGCGTGGGTCGCGGAGTGCCCCGCGTCGACCCACGCGAGCTGGGCTCCGGGCTTCATCCGCTCGGGGGCATCGCCGAGCGAGAGAAACCGCCGCGTGGCGGTGTCGCGCACGAAGACCTCGGAGTGATCGAAGGAGACGAACGCCGAGGCGTCCTCGACCGCGAGGCGATCGTCGGCGGGCGCGATCCGCAGATCGAACGACCATGCGACGCGGGCGCCCGGCGCGCGCTCGGGCAGGTCGACCGGCCCCTCGAACCCCGACGCCTCGGTGCCGATGGCGTGCGACGCAGCCAGACGGCCGTACGGTCCGAGACCGCCGCGGCCCGAGGCGTAACGCACGCTCTCGCCGAGCGCGCTGCGAAACCGGGCGAGGACGGCGTCCGCCTCGCCGCGCGAGAGCACGCCGTCGCGGTCGGTGTCGCCGTCCCGTCGAACGCGCGAAAGTTCCGGCGCCGACAGACGCACCACGTATTCGAGCACCACCCGATCGCCGAGGGTCAGCGTCAGCGTGCGATCGGCGCGCATGACCGGCGGCGCGACGTGCGCCGACGCCGGCGCTGCGATCAGCAGAATCGACGCAGCGCGTAACGCGGTCCGCACGCCGTGCCCCATAGCGCCGCCAGCGCAGCGTTGGTAGCTCGGCGCGATGAGACTCGTAGCGCTCGGTCTCGCATTCACGCTCGTGGCATGCGGTAGCAAGGGCGACGACGCGCCCGCGCCCACGCCGCCGCGTTCGACGGTGGGTCACAGCAAGAACGGCGAGCTCCCGCCCGACCTCGTGTGTCCCGGCGCCGCGGCGTGCCCCGCGAGCGACGACGGAACCCTCTTCGCCGGCGTCGCGAGCGAGAAGATCACCGCGCCGATCACCGAGAAGCTCACGTTCAGCGCGCGCAACAAGCCTTGGGAATTCAAGGCCAACGGCGGCGACAAGTTCGAGGACACAAACAGCAACGGGTCGTTCGACGGCACCTGGATCGCCGGCTTCGGCACCGGACGCCCCGCCGCGGGCGTGAACGACGAGCAGTTCGTGCGCGCCGTCGTCCTCAAGCAGGGCAACACCAAGCTCGCGATGGTGTCGATCGACTGCGTCGGCTGGATGTACGAAGAGGTCGAGCGCACGCGCGCGCAGCTGAAGGCAGAGGGCGTCGATCTCTCCTACGTGATGATCGCGTCCACCCACGTGCACGAGGCGCGCGACACGATGGGCATCTGGGGCGTCGACGACGCCACCTCGGGCCTCGACAAGGCCTACAACACCTTCGTCCGCAACCAGACGGTCAAGGCGATCAGGGACGCGCTCGGCAAGCTCGAGCGGGTCAACGTCACCTTCGGCGCGATCAGGGTCGACGGCCACCTCGCGGGCACCGACCCGGCGAAGAAGGGGGCGAAGGCCTACGTCAGCGACGGTCGCGATCCGGTGATCATCGACCTCACGATGAACACCATGCAGCTCACCCGTGCCGGCGGAGACAAGAGCACCGTGGCCACGCTGGTGAACTTCGGCTCCCACCCCGAGTTCGCCGACGACAAGAACGTCCTGCTCTCGAGCGACTTCGCGTGGACGCTCCGCGAGGGCATCGAGAAGGGCGTCGACTCCGGCGGCCTCAAGAAGCCCGGTGTCGGCGGGCTCGCGCTGTTCTTTCAGGGCGCCTGTGGCGGCCAGATCGGTCCCGGCCAGGTCGAGGTGCACGACTTCGAGGGCAAGCTCTACCCCGAGCCCACCGACGCCGAGCCCGCGATCGGCCTCGCGCGCGCCAAGACCATCGGCGTCAACTACGCCTACTACGCGCTCACCTCGCTCGAGGCCGGGCAGGGGGCAGAGACGCGCGAGACGGCGCGCATCGGCGTCCGCGCCCGCCAGATCTGGGCGAGCGTCGAGAACCGCGCCTACCACGTGGCCATCGCGTCGCGGCTGTTCGATCGCCAGGGCTACCACTTCGACGAGAAGCTGCCGATCAGCGCGGCCAATCAGCCCGACATCAAGACCGAGATCGCCGTGATCGACATCGGTCCCACGCAAATGATCGCGGTGCCGGGCGAGATCCACCCCGAGCTCGTCGTCGGCATGGCGCCCGAGCACACGCCCGCCCCCTACGTGCGCGTCGATCCGCTGAACAAGAACCCGCCGAAGCTCGACAAGGCGCCGACCACCGGTCACCTGTGGGAGCTCGCCGACAAGACGGCGAAGTTCAAGTGGACGCTCGGCATGGCCAACGACGAGATGGGCTACCTCGTTCCGAGCTGGAACTACGAGGTCGATCCCAACGACCCGTACTACGAAGAGGCGCCCGGCGATCACTACGAGGAGACCAACTCGGTCGGCCCGAAGGTCGAGGCCGAGGTGATCGATCCGATCCGCGATATGCTCAAGAACACCAAGACCCCGATCGCGCGCTGACCCTTGCCCTTGCCCTTGCCCTTGCCCTTGCCCCGGAGGCTCCCGTGACCGCCATTCGTTCCACGTTCCTCGCCCTCTGCGCCGTCCCCGTCGTCGCGCTCGCGATGCAGGCCTGCGGCGGCAGCGAAGAGTCCCCGCCGGCCACGGTCGCCGACGCCGGCAAGGACACCAACACGGTCACGGACACCGGCCCCACCTCGCCGACGACGCCGCTCAAGGTCCTCAACTCGATGAAAGAGGACGTCGACGCCGACCTCTCCTGCCTCGGCATGGGCGTGCCGGACGCGGGCGTCCCCACGGACGCGGGCGTCGACGGCGGCCCGTCGCCGATGGTCGGAGACCTCGTCGACATCACGTTCAAGGTGCTCGAGTTCGGCGGCGGCAGCTCGGACATCGTCGTCGGCGCCGACGTCGATCTCTTCCACAAGAACACGCTCTTGATGGGGGATCCGGAGATCAAGGGCAAGACCGACGACAAGGGCATCGCCGTCCTGAAGGTGCCGTTCGGCAAGCCGTTCACCTATCGGGTCAACCCGAACACCAACCTTCGTACGTTCGTCTATTTCGACAGCGACCCCGTCACCAAGCTCACGGGCAACTACGAGCTCACCGCGATCACCAAGTCCAAGTACGACCAGTTCGCGCTGGCGATCACCGGCAAGACGGGCTTCCTCACGGCGGCCGGCACCGGCATCTACTCGGCGCGCGTCCAGGACTGCCAGGGTCGGCACATCTCCAACGCCGTCGTGGAGCTCGTCGACGCCGCGAGCGGCGCGCCGCTCCCGACCGGGCCGGGCGACACCGACCTCAAGCCCATCCACTACCTGAGCGACAACGACCTGCCGTCGACCGGGCGCTACTGGACCTCCCGATCGAGCCTCGTCGCGGCGATCAACGTCCCCGAGACCAAGGCGGGCGGCAAAGCCATCAAGGCCATCGCCAAGGGGCTCTACGGGGGCTCGAGCGAGCTGCGCAAGTTCGCCGAGGCCAACCTCGAGATCACCGCGTCCGCGGTCAATTTCCGAACGATTCAGGTGAAGTAAACCGCCACGGTAGCGCTCGAAGTTCTCGACCGCGCTTCCGTTGTTGGCGTAGGGTTCCGTTGACGTTTGTTCTGTTGGTGCTAGCTCGATCACGGACTCTTCACCGGGCGGGAGCAGCGGGGTGATGGGTCCTCTCGAGAGGAGACCCCTACGTGTTGCGACGCTTCGTTATCGTTGGTTCGACGGCAGCAGTCTTTACTTCCGCGTTGATGGTCTCGCTCGGCTCCGCCGGCGGCTGCGTGCACGACCGCGAGCCGCCGCCCCCCGTCGTCGACGCGCCGAAGATCGACGTCGAGCTCGACTCCAAGGGCGCCACCCCGCCGGTCACGGTGCTGATCGACAGCCAGGACAAGCCCGCGGATCTCTCCTGTCTCGGCATGGAGCGCACGACCCCGATGATCCTCGACGGCGGCGTAGAGGCTGGCGCCGAGGACGCGGCCGTCCCGCCCGGCACGCTGCAGGAGAAGGAGATCGAGCTCATCGGCTTCGGCACCGGCGGCGCCGACAAGCTCGCGAACCAGACGGTCGACATCTTCTTCAACAACGACCCGAGCACCCCGCCGAGCGCCACCATCACCACGGACGACAAGGGCCTCTTCAAGACGCTCCTGCCCCAGGGCGTGCGCGTCGCCTACCGCGTGCGCGCGAGCGACAAGCTCGACAACTACTACGGCCTCGACGACCTTCACGTGCCGATCAAGCTCGCTGGCAGAGAGGCCATCCGCTGGCAGGGCGTGACGCTCGAGCGCAGCGACTTCTTCAAGCTCGCGCTCACCGGCGACAAGAGCTACCGGCCCCCGCCGGGCACCGGCATCGTCGCCGGTCGTGTGCTCGACTGCCAGCGCCGCTACATGCAGTACGCCGAGATCGAGCTCCGCGACGCGGTCACCGGCGAGGTGTTCAAGCCCGGCAAGTGCGGCGCGGGCTTCTGCAGCGTCTTCCTCACCGACTCCGAGCTCCCCGACGTGGGCCGCACCTATACGTCGCGCTCCTCTCTGTTCACGCTCCTCGAGGTGCCGCTCAACCGCAAGCTGCGGGTCGTCGCGGTCGGCCACAAGGAAGACGGCAGCAAGTACGACGTCTCGTGGCGCAATGTCGTCGTCCACGACGGCATCATCACCACGCAGCTACTCGAGCCGCACAACCCGAAGTAATCCAAACGAAGGGGCCGCGGGCGTAAGCCCGCGGTTGCCCGAGCTGCCGAGACGTGGACAGGGCAACCGCGCTCTTACGAGCGCGGCCCCGTCGTACGCGGTCTCGTCAGTCGTCCATCTTCGTGAACTGCAGCCCGGCGACGACCCCGTCGGCCTGCTCGCGGACCCACTGCACCACGGCCGTGCCGGTGTAGTTCTTCCCCGCGCTGTTCACTTCGATTTGGATCGAGTCGCCCTTCTTGAGCGGCTCCTCGGTGATGATGCGCATGCCGCCATGGCAGACGTTGAGCGCCCAGCCCTCGAAGATGGCCTCGATCTCCACCTCGGAGACCTTGCTGCCCTCTTTCTCGACGCGGCTGATCGCCACCGGCTTGCAGAACGGAATGCGCTCGCCCTGACGCCTCGCGCCCCACCGCGCGTCGAGCTCGCCCTCGTCGGGCAAGAGGGCGACGAGGCGATCGAGCGGCAGCGGCGGCGCATCGCTCACGCGCGCCGCGGGAATATCGGGGGTTTCGTCTCGGACCTCGGCCATCGACTCCCTGAAGCCTCGCATGAGCAGCCCTGCCGTCAAGGCTTTGCGTAGGTGCGATGCGCAGCACGGTCCGCAGGATTCAAGGCGAACCGGGGGGCGAGCCGGTCCATTCCCGCGGTCCGAGCAGTGCCGGGCGGAAGGAGAGGGCGAGGGAGTTCAGCCGCCGAGGACCTGGCGGGCGATGACGATGCGCTGGATCTGCGAGGTGCCCTCGTAGATCTGGAGGATCTTCGCGTCGCGCATGAGCTTCTCGACCGGGTACTCCTTGACGTACCCGTTGCCGCCGAAGACCTGCACCGCGTCGATCGCGGTGGCCATGGCGCTGTCGGCGCCGAAGGCCTTGCTGCACGAGGAGGTGAGCGGCGAGCGGACGTTGTTGTCGAGCGCCCACGCCGCCTTGCGCACGAGGAGCTGGGTGGCCTCGATGCGGATCGCCATCTCGGCGAGCATGAACTGGATGGCCTGGTGCTGCGCGATCGGCTGGCCGAACGTCTTGCGCTCCTTGGCGTAGTTGACGCACTCGTCGAGGGCGCGGCGCATGAGTCCGACCGCGCTCGCGCCGATGTCGGGGCGCGTGGTGTTGAACGTCTCCATCGCGAGCTTGAAGCCGGCGCCGGCGGGCGCGAGCAGCTGCGACTTGTGGACCTTCACGTCCTCGAGCGTGAGGCCGCAGGTGTCGGACGCGCGCTGACCGAGCTTGTCCTCGTGCTTCATGACCTTGAAGCCGGGGGTGTCGCGGTCGATGATGAACGCGGCGATGCCCTTGTGGCGCGAGGCCGGGTTGTCGGTGGCGAACACGACGAACCAGCGCGCGTAGGAGGCGTTGGTGATCCACGCCTTGGCGCCGTTGAGCACGTAGTCGTCGCCGTGCTTCTCGAACTTGCACTGCATGCCGGCGACGTCGCTGCCGGCGTTGGGCTCGCTCGTGGCGTACGACGCGCGGACCGGCTCGCTCGTGAGCATGCCGAGGTACTTCTTCTTCTGCTCGTCGTTGCCGCCGAGGATGATCGGCGTGGCGGCCAGGGTGTTGGCCGTGATGCTCGTCTGGATGCCGGAGCAGCCGTAGGCGAGCTCCTCGGTGATCATCGTGTTCTCGAGCTCGCCGAGCCCGAGGCCGCCGTACTCGGCGGGGACCGTCGGGTTGACGAGGCCGGTCTCCCACGCGGCCTCGAAGACGCCGGCCGGGAACTCCGACTTCTTATCGGCCTCGGCGGCGACGGGGATGATGCGCTCCTTGGCGAAGCGACGGGACGAGGCGATGAGGGACTCCTGCTCCTCGGTGAGCTTGAAATCGAGCATGGCAGGCCACGTAGCGCAGGGGCCACCGCGTGTCAGCCCGGCCGGTGTATCTTCGCAGCGTGAGGTCGCTCGCCGCCCTGATGCTCGTCGCGTGCACCGGCGAGCAGGTCGTCTCGGAGCCGGCGGACGGCGGCCCGCCCACGGATTCGGCCGTGTCGGATGTCATGGACACGGGCAGCTGCGCGCCGGTCGCCGGCAACGTCGTGCGCAACCCGTCCTTCGAGCAGTCCGTGATGAACGTCATCACCAACTGGGACGAGGCGGCGGAGTTCGTCGCGCCGCGAACCGGCGGCGCCGTGCACTGCGCGTCGTGGGCGGAGGTGCACCTCCGGAGCGCCACGGGCATGCCCGTCTACTGGGGCCAGGACTTCCGCATCGATCCGCTGCCCGCCAAGGGCCAGACGCTCGTCGCCACGCTCTACGTCAAGACGCTCGACACGAACATCGATCTCGAGCTGGTGATGGGCGTGAGCTCGGGGCCGAACGTCGTGAAGGCGATCGTGCTGCCGGTCGACGGCCAGTGGAAGCAGTACTCCATCCAGTTCACGGCCACGGGCGACGACGTCACCTACTTCGTGGCGGTCAGCACCTCGTCGAAGAACACCGTCAAGCTCGGCCTCGACCACGTGGTGGTCACTGTGGTGCCCTAAACACTTACCGCGGTCGGTGGTCGAGTCGTGGACGTTGCTCGCGAGGGCGTCTTCCGTTGGAAGCAGGGCCGAGCATGCGCGCGCGTAAGCGAGCGCCTCACGTATGAATGGTCCTCCGCTCGGGCTTGCCGACTCTACTCGCGTGCTCGCGAGCGACGGCGGCGAACGAGGTTGGCGTCGCGTGGGCGAGCGCGCTGTGCGGGCGGACATCGTTGTAGTCGACGCGAAAGAGCTCGGCCTCGCCACGCGCTCGAGCGACTGTGGGGGCTGGGAGCTCGAAGCGCGAGTGGACATGGGATGCCCTCTCCGATCACACGCCTCGACGTCCATGTGTTGCGCGCCACTCCAGTGGCACGAACGATGCTGATGGTCTGCCCGGAGAATGTCGATGGCACACCTTGGCTTCGCGCGGGCTTCCCTCGCGTTCATCTTGATCACCGGCTGTGGCGGTAAGTACGAGGATCCCGGCGTCCAGCACGACAGCGGGACCGACTCCGAGCTCGTGGACACCGGCGGCCTCGATCGCGACACCGGCGCCCGCGACGACGGGCCGCCCCCGGTCACGGGCTTCCGCAGCTACACGGCGACGATCGTCAGCGTCGACGCGAAGTCGACCAGCGGCGGCGGCGCGCCAGAGCCGACGGGTCCGTCGCCCTCGATGGGATGGATCGGACGCATCGACATCGCTGCGGGCGGCACGGGCGAGACGCGCGCGGAGATCATGGCGCCCTTCCGCGACCTCGTCGCCCTCAAGGGATGCTGCGGCAGCTCCGTCACGCTGACGCGCGGCAAGGAGTCCGACGCGCCGCTCCACTTCCTCAGCGTCAGCGGGCCCGCCGCACCCTACGGCGCGCGCAGCGATGAATACGAGAGCCTCACCGTGACCTTCGGCAGCGACGGCGCGCCCGTCGCAGCGACGGCGCGGGGCAGGAGCCGCGGGACCTACCCGGGCACCTATTACGAGGCCGAGCTGACCGCGACGATCAAGCTCACGCCCGACACGACGAAGCCGACCTTTCGCGCGACGGCGAGCACCGCGTTCGCGAGCGTGTCCCTGCCGTGGGACGAGCGCGTCTACGAGGCGAGCGAGCCGTACGAGGGCGAGCTGTCGACCAAGGATCTCCTCGGGCCGGCCTTCACCGCGAAGGTGAAGGACACCTTGCTCTCGCAGGCTGGTTGGTCGAGCGCCCCGCGCGGTCGTGGCGTGCGCTTCCGACTGCTCGAGTGGGACGCGGCGTCGACGTGGTTCGCCTATACGTTCGGCGCGCCGCGCGATCTCGCCGGGAACGTCGCTGCGGTCGAGCCGAAGTCGTTCCCCTCGGTCGTGGATGTGCCGAAGCTCGCAGGCGATGTCCTTCGCTTCGACGGCCCGGTGTCGCCGCTGCTCTGGGGCGACGCGAAGATCGTGACGACCGGCTGCAAGTCGGCGGCGAAGTGTCTGCAGATCGGGCCCTACAAGCAGTCGTACTGTCAGTACGGGAGCGCCGGGGGGGTGGCTGCCCGCTTCGCCGGCTCGGGCAGCGCCCGGGCGTTGGTGCGTGCCGTCGGAAAGCGCGTGTCGAGCTACGGTGGCGGCGGTCTGCCGCCGGGGAGCGCGATCCAATTCGGCGCCGTCACGCCCGGCTCGGACGTGCAGCACAGCAGCGCGCTCCCGTGGCACCCGACCGCGACGCCCGACGCATATGACACCGGCTGGTCGACCGTGACCGCCACCAGCGCCGCGGGGTCGGAGACCGGTGTCGCGCTGAGCGGCGGCGGCCTCGGCAAGCCGTCTTCTGGATGCGGCTATGGCGGCCCGCCCGCGCCCACTCCCGCGCCGATCGACTACGAGGTCACGACGTATGTCGAGGAGATCACGCTCGCAAAGTAGCGGCGACTCACGGCGTCGCGCGCGGCAGCTCCGGCACGACTCGGGATGGCCATCGATACCGCGTGCCGGCGCCGTGTACTCGCCGAGTGGAACCCGCAATCTACGTCGCCGCCAAATCGGGGCCGGTCATCTCATGACGACTACCCAAGGGCGCCGGGAAGGGCGACGGTGACGAGGACGCCAGCGGGCTGGCCGGACGACCTCTGAACAGGACCACCATGAATCAAGCGGAGCTGAGCAAGTCGACGCCAAAGGGCCTCGAGGAGTACGTGCTCGAGATCAAGGGGACGACGCTGCGGGTGGTCCGGATGTTTGGTTACGCACGCGCGACCGAGGTGAAGGAGACGCCGTGCGCGACCGTCGCCAAGGCCGAAGAAATGCTCGCGGCCACCGTCGCCAAGCTCGAGAAGAACGGCTACGTGCGCGAGGATGAGCCCGTGCCGGCGCCGACCAAGAAGGCAGCCGAGAAGCCGAAGGCATCATCGAAGGCGCGCGACGTTCGCGCTCCCGCGTGGTTCGCCAAGCTCCCCGCCCCGGCCGCGGCGCAGCGAAAGAAGCTGGCAGCGCTCGCCAAGAAGGCCGGCCTCGAACACCGCTGGCCCGAGATCGAAGCGTTGGCGCGGCTCGGCATTCAACTCATGGTCAAAGCAACGAAGTCGGCGCCGAAAGGCGTCCTCTCGCGGTTCGGCGGCTCGCCGGATCTGCCGGCGTCGGTCGCGTGGCCGGAACATGGCCGAAAGCCGCTCGCCTTCGTCGCGCAGATCCTCCTCTCGGACGTCGCCGCCCTCGACGTCGAGGGCGTGCTTCCGAAGAAGGGTCTGCTCTCCTTCTTCGCGCAGCTCGATCCCAATCGAGACTCGTACGGTGAGATCGGGCAAGTGATTCACTCCACGGAGCGGACGACACGCGTCGATCCGCCCGGGGGGGCGCCGAAGTCGTTTGAGTCCATTGGGCTGATCACGCCCAAGCCGCTCCTGACGCTGCCCTACTACCATGATGAGGGTTTCAGGAAGCTCAAGCTCACCAGCGACGAGGCGAGCACGTACCACGACGAGGTCTTCCTCGCCGCGTACCCGGACAACCCGCTTCACCTGCTGCTCGGGTACCCGTCCTACGGTACCGCCTATGGCATGGAGGGCCGACCCTTCCTCGCGCAGCTCGACACCGACCATCGCATCGGATTCGCCGAGGGTGACGATGAGACCTCGCGTTGGTACTTCGGCAAGAAGGACGACCTGAAGAACGTCGTTTGCACGCTCCAGCAGGACTGATGCAGTGGTGCGCGGGGGCTAGCCTACTTGGTCACATCACGCGGGTCCGCGAGCGGTGGGCTTGAGCTCACTCCTTCACGCGCATCGTGCGGCACCCCTCGAGCTCCACCTCGATGTCGTCCTCGTCGCCGGCCTCGGACACGCTCAGGCAGACGAAGCGCGCGCCCTCGTAGGTGCGCACCATCACGAACGCGCGGACGGCTGGCCCGGGGCCCGCGGGCAGGCGCTTGCCGCGAAAGAGCCAGTCGTCGCCGATGATCTCGGTGGTGGTGATCGCGTAGCGGTAGCCGTTGTGGAGGAAGCGCGGGTCGGAGAGCTGTTCGCGGAACGCGTCGGGGTTGTCGGGCCAGCTCATGTCCCAGGTGCGCAGCGCGATGCGGCCGTACGCCTTCAGGTAGATGACGTAGTAGGCGAACTCGGCGTCGCCATCGACGCGCTTCCACTTGTGCTTGGACGACGCGCGAATGCCCCACAGCGACGCGGCGTGATAGGCGCGCGGTGGACGCGCCGTGGAGGGACCGCAGCCGAGCGCGACGAGCGTGAGCGCGAGAGCCCAGCGGTTCAGCACGCCAAGATGATGACAGAAGTTGCGTCGCGGCGAGGGCGCATAGCGGTCGCGCACGGCTGCGGGCTCACGGCGGAGATCGCGCAACGACGGCAATTCCATCGAGGAGGTGCGCTCATGAACGGCTGCGCCACAGTCCCATTTCGTTCCGTGCGCAAACGGCGGCGCCGGCGAGTTCGTCGATCTCAGCGGCGTGGTCCGCCTCCAACGTCGGGTCGCGCGTGATCATGACGTCTCCGACGTGAAGTCGCCGGCGTCGGTCATCGCGGCTCGTGTAAATCGACAAAAAACAAGGTGCACCGCGAGAGTCCCGCGGTGCACCCCTCACGTCGCGTCGCTTACTTGCTCTCGCCGCTCGCGCCGCCGCTGTACATCTCGAAGCTGCCCCAGATCTCGTCGACCGTGGCTTCGTTGGTCTTGAAGTCGGCCTCGGGGGTGCAGACGAGGGTGACGTAGTTGTCGGTCACGTCGATGGCGACGAGCGCGCGGCACTTGGTCTTGGTGCCCTTCTCGTCGGTCGAGGTGACGGTAGCGATGCTGTAGTCGGAGTTGAGCTCGGTGATGGCGGACTGCGCGATGTCCTTCTCGCCCTCGGCCTCGAGGATCGCGGTCACTTCCTTGAGGAGGTCGTCCTTGGTCTTGGACGCGTCCTTCCACGCCGCGATGTACACGAGGATCTCGTGCGGCTTCGGCGTGACGGCGACGAAGATGTCCCTGCCGCCCTTCTTGTCCTGGTGGTCCTTGGTGTCCTTGGGCACGGAGAAGGCGAAGCCCATCGCCGCATTCTCCTTGCGGACCCAGTCGGCCGGAACAGGGTTCGGCTTCTTGTCGGCCGGGATGTCGAGCTTCTTGGGGGCCTCTTTGGTGGCCTTCGCCTTCTTGGCCGCGGCCGGCTTGTCGTCCTTCTTGGCCTCTTCCTTCTTGGCGGCGGGCTCTTCCTTCTTGGCGGCGGGCGCCGGAGCCGGCTCGTCCTTCTTGCAGGCAACCGTGCCGGCGAGGGCGAAGGAGAACGCGAGAGCGACGAGATTCCGAACAAGTGGCATGAGAGACCTCCGAGGTGAGCGCCGCAGCGTAGGGAGCGCTCGTGTCGCGTATCAAGCCATCTTCAGCAGTTGCGAAAAGTCGGTCCCACCAACGTTCACATCCGAGACGGTGTCGTCTGCGTCGTCGGACGATGGGCTTCGGCGCCATCGCGGGAGTGGCGTTCACGCCGAACCTCCAGCGGCGACCGAGGCGTCCCCACGATCCTCGACGTTCGTCGAGGTCCCATCCAGCTCGAGCGCATCGCGCGAGGTTCGACTCTTTCGTCCCCGCTCGAGAATCGTGCGACCACCGGTCCGAGTTCGGCCTCGGCAGCCGACACCGGCGCGCAACCCGAGGTTGTCGCGATCGAACTCCGAGACGCCGGTGCACCGCTGGAACGAGGTACTCAACGCCGATCACCGTAAAGCCCACCATCAGCGGCGTTCAGATCCGCGCAGTCGCCTGTAAGTTCTGTACCGGCGCGTCGAGCCTCACGTCTGCCAAGTACACCCTCGCCCCCAAGTGACCGCATGGAGTCGTCGAAGTTCACCGGTAGCTGTCACTGCGGCGCGCTCACGATCGAGCTCGAGACCTCCCGCGCGCCCTCCGAGCTGCCGGTCCGTATTTGCGGCTGTTCGTTCTGCGCGCGTCACCGGCCCCGCTACACGTCCGATCCCGCGGGTCGCGTCGTCATTCGCGTCGGCGACGCGTCGGCCCTCGGTCGTTATCGGTTCGGGCTCCGGCTCGCCGATTTCCTGATCTGCCGAACGTGCGGCGTGTTCGTCGCGGCGTACGATCCCGCCGGCCGCGCCGTCGTGAACCTCGCAGTCCTCGCGCGCGCTCCCGAGCTCGTCGCCGAGCCCACCATGTTCACGGCCTACGACACCGAGGACGAAGCTACACGTACCGCGCGACGCGCGCGCGCGTGGACCCCCGCGGAGCTCGTGCTCCCGGGCTAATCCCAGCGCGCGTCGACCGCGAAGCTCCCGAGGCCCAACTGTGCGCGAAACAGTCGTACCAACTCGCAGCGAGGAGCGGCGCGCCGAGATACTCGCGCACCACGGGATCGTCGATCGCCGCGAGCACTGCCGCCCGACCACCGGGGATGATTCGATCGTAGACCGCCATGCGTGCGCGGAGGCCGTGGCCCTTCACGCGAAAGCGACTCTCCGCCGGCGGCATCGGCAGCGTTCGCGTCGGCACCTTCCAATTGCGCATGGCGACGTCGGGTCAGAGCTTCTCGATGTGAACGACCTGGCTGCCGTCCTCGTCGGGGGGTGGGAATCCGAAGCGTCCGCGGAGAATTCCAGTCGTCGAGTTGTCCATAGAACCCCCTCTCCGATCTGCACCTCGGCCCGGGGGACGCCGCGAGGTCTCCGTGAACGAACGCAAGGATACACGTCGGGCCGGCGTCCGTGGGCGGCGCTCCCGGGCGGGAGCGATCTTTCGAGCACCCGACCGCTCCCCTCAGATCGCTTCGCCGCAATGCGGGCACCGGGCGGCTGGCGCAGCGCCGCGCGCGTGTGACGCGGCGTACGCGATCGCGATCAGCGCCGCGCCGGGCCGGACGAGAAGGCTCGTGCGCGACAGCGTCTCGAGCCCCTGCGTCCACTGCGTGAGCTGCTCCATGGTCATGGAACGGGCCATGTCCGCGATGACGTCTTGCGAGTGGTGGGCGCTGGCGAGCGCGGCGATCGCTGCGGCGACGATCGCCGCAGCCGGGACGCGGATCCCGCTGCGGATGGCGGCGATCGCCGCGAGCGAGAGGGTGACGCCGGCGCCGATCATCACGCCGAGTCGAGCCCCGAGCGACGGGACCGTTCCTCGACGGATCCACCACGCTTCGAGCAGCGCCGCGGCGAGGTCGACCACCGACCACAGGAGCAGAGCGAGGAGCACGAGCACGGCGCCGCGGGCGACCAGGGCGCTTCGTTCGTCCCGCCCCATCGGCGCGGCGCGATAGGTTTCCATGGGCGCAGGTTAGCGCGCGCAGGCAGCTCCGAACGACGCGGCGCTGGGTCACCGCGGCGTGGGCATTTCATCGTCGGGCGGTGATGCTCAGCGACAGGCGCCCTTGGCGCCGAGGGCGGGCGCCGCGCTCGCGTGCACGCACTCGCCGCTCGCGCATTGCGGGTTGCCGAGGCACGCCGCGCCAGCGACGCCCTTCGCGCGACACGTGCCGACGACATGCGATTTGTCGCGCGTGGCACCGTACGCACGCAGCCGCGGGTAGATGCCGGCCGCGTTCGCCTCGCCGGGATCGCAGAACGACGCCTTGCCGCAGGCCGAGTCGGTGAGCCCGTAGTTGCAGTCGGCGCCGTCGGCCTGATTGGCCTCGATCGCGGTGGCGCAACCCGTGAGCAGCGCCGACGCCGCGAACAGCCAAGTAAGGTGGTGCCTCATCAACGAGGCTATACACGCATCGTTCGCGGTCACGAGGAAAACTTTCCTTTGCTCATACGCGAGCGCGCGCGTAGACCCGTGCGCCATGCGCTTGCACCTCGCCGCCTTCTCCCTCCTCGGGCTCTTCGCTGTCGCTTGCGGCTCGAGCGGGCCGGCTCCAACCACCCCTCCGAGCGCGCCGCCCGCCGCAGCTGCCGAGCCCACCGCGGAAGCGAAGCCCGATCCCTACAAGACGGACCTCGAGAACTGGTGCAACGCCCCCTCGCGCGCGCCCGGCGCGTCGACCGCGGCGCCCGACGCCCGTCCGCGCCTCATCGCCGAGTGGATCTCCGCGCAGCTCCAGACGAAGCGCGCGAAGGATCTGGCGGCGAGCCTCGGCGCGATGGAGCCCGGCAAGCGCGGCGGGGCGCTCCGCAAAGAGGCGGAGGAGCAGGGCGTCATGACCTGCCCCTTCGCCGACGAGGTCGACGCGAAGAAGTGACCGGGTGCGCTGCGGCCTGCTATCGATAACGTCCGCTCTTGACGGGATCGTCGTCCGCTTCGCGCTCCGCGGGCTCGGCAGGTATCGCCCACGGATCGCCCGGCGGTTTGGGACGGGGCGTCGGCGGCTCGGGCTCGAGTGGCTGCTCCGCTCGCGTGGGGGTCGCGACGTGACGGCGCGGGCTCTGGAGCGTGCCCCGCAGCCGCGCGTTCTCCGCCTCGAGCTCTTTGATCCGTTCGACGAGCTCTCGAATGGTCTGGCGCGCGAGGTACGGCGATTGGCTGACGATCGTCTCGACGATGTGCTCGACCGCCGCGTCGGCGAAGTCGCTCCAGCTGTACTTCATGGCTCGATTCTATCGCGACGCGCGGTGCTCACCTCAGGCGTGACGGGGCTGTTGCACGAGATATCGCAGCCGGCGCAGAACGTGGCGTTGCCGTCGGTCGCGAGCACCAGGAAACGGTTTCCGTCGACCTTCGCCGCTTCGAGCGCGGAGAGAGCGACCTTCACCGCGTCGTGGGTGGGCGTTCCGCCCGCGGGGGTACGCGCGTCGAGCGCGCTGCCGATCGTGGCGCGCGTCGTCGACAAGAGCCCGAGCGCGACGTCCGGTGTCGCGGGGATGCACCCGGTCGGATCGCCCGAGAACAGCCCGGTTCCGGTCGGGTAGTGCATCAGACCGGCGGAGTTGTGCTCGGGCAGCGCGGCGAGCGCCTTCTTCAACTCGGCGCGGAAGATCGACCAACGCGAGCTCGAGCTCGCGGCGCACGATGCCGAGACGCCGTCGGTCGGCGGGCAGTTCATGCTGCCGCTGACATCGAGCTGGAACAACAGCCGTGCGGGCGTTGCTCTCGCGGCCGTCTTGGTCGTCAGGCAGGCTGCGTCGTCGCCGATCCCGGGTGCGTCGGACGGCGTCGCGTCACCGCCGAGCCCCGACCCGGTGCCCGAATCGATCTGCAGACCAGCACCGTCGGGTGGGGCGCTCGCCGCGTCACGCTCGCTCGCCGCGGAACACGCCACACTGCACGCCCACACACCGGCCAAGAGCCCCAAGCGCACGTCCATATCGAACCCTCCGGCTGCGACGCTCTTCGGCGTCAGCGATGGGCATCTTGAGAGCGTGCCGATAACAATCCGGTAACAATCACGCCGGCTGGAGGAGCAGCAGCGGAATCGGCCTACGGAACTGGTACGCGAGCGCGCCCTGGACCCGTACCGCGACGAGCGCGTCGCCGACGGGCCCGAGCAGCGCGCGGAGGCGCGAAATCGACATCTTCACGGCCCCGCGCGACGACGCGTCGCGCCGCTCCCACACGGTGCGCGCGAGCTCGTCGATCGAGACCGGCTCGCCGCTGCGTGCGGCGAGCGCGCGGAGCAGCGGGACGAGCAGCCGCCGACGAGAGAGATCGACGCGCACGCCGTCGGGACGTACGAGGAGTGGGCCGCGTTCGTCGATCACGATCGCGCCCTCGACGCCGCGGAGCAGCCCCGCGCGTTCGCGTGCGTCGATGGCGCGCACGCCGTCGGGGGCAATGAGCCTGGCGACGGCGCGCGTCGGATCGCCGATCGAGCGGGCGCGGAGCGCATCGGCGCGATCGCGCAGGCCCAAGTGAAGCAACCGCTCCCGCGCGGCGAGGGGGCCGATCGCGGCGATGGCACGCTCGGCGAACGCACGTAGCTGATCGTCGCCGGCCGTCGCGGCGAGCGCGTACGTGGCGACGTGGGTCTCGTCCTCGCCGAGGAGGAATCGGTGTTGGGCGCACGCGTGCGCGACGTCGCGTAGGCGTGAGAGTGCCTCGAGCTCTCGGCCTGCGGCATCGGCGATCGCTGCACCGTCACGGCGCGCACGCGCGGCCCAGAACGCGCCCTGAAGTCGATCCAGCGCGCGCGCTGCGGCATCGATCGTGGCGAGCCCGCCCTCGTGATCGCCCGACAATCCGCGGAGCAAACCGTCGACGTGGTCGAAGAGCGCGACGAGGATCGGCTCACTCGCGTCGAGCGCGATCAGCGCAGTTCGGGCCTGCTCGAGGGCGCGCTCGGCGGCGGGAAGGTCGTCTTCGCGCGCGAGCTCCTCGACGAGATCCAGGAACGCCTCGACGCGAAGCCGTGGATCGCGAGTGCGTTCGACCTCGTCGATCAGCGGCGGAATGCGCCCGCCGGCTGGGAGCGACAGGCCGCGAGCCCGCGCGATCCGCGCGAGCAGCACCTTCGTGCTGACCACCTCGGCGAACGTGCCGGCCGCGAGCTTGTCGACGAGCGCGGCGTTTGCGCGCTCCGCCGCCTCGTCCCATCGGCCGAGCCACGACGCGGTCAATGCGAGGTTGCTCTCGAGGATCCCGTGCAACGCGCGCGCGCTCGTGGTCTTCGGTCCGAGCGCCTCGAGCGCGGCGCGGTACGCGGCGCTTGCCTCGACAGGACGCCCCTGCCGCGCCTCGATCGTGCCGATTCGATGAAGCGCACGCGCGCGATCGAGGTCGCGTCCGGTAGCTTCGGCTGCGCGCATCGCACGCGAGAGCAGTCGATGCGCCCGCGCATGCGCGCCCGCTTCGACGGAGAGCGCTGCGCGGAGCAGGAGCGCTTCGATCGATAGCCGCGGGTCCGAGCGCCGCGACAGCCCGCGCTCGAGCTCGTCGAGGCTGAGCTCGTGGGCCGCGAGCACAGCTGAACGAGCGTCGCCTCGAGGCTCGCGACGCGGAGTCCCTCGTTCGCGAGCGTCACCGGGCGCGCTCGCGCGGTCGACTCGATCGCGACGAGGCGCAGGAGCGGTTGGGGCTCGGCGCCGCGCGTCGCGACGACGATCGGGGGGCTCGCGGCGCGGCCGAGGTGCAACGCCGCCGCGCTCTCGAGCGCAACATGCGCCGTGCGGTCCGTCGCGAGAACGGCCGCGATGGCGCGCCGCGCGTCGGCGGAGAGGACGAGCATCGGAGGTGACAGTGTATCCTCGTGGTCTCGCCGGAGATGCGGCGCTCTTGGCTCGCGGCAGAGCCATCCCGCCGTCCGGCAAGCCGCAATTCCGTCGGCTTGATCTCGTGGATCTCGTGCGCCAGAACTTCGAGATACGAGGGCACCTCGAAACGTAGCCGGCCATGCTCGACGAAGCGCGGCTCATCTTCGAGCGCATGATGGGCTACGCGAACCACCTCGGGCTGTACGCCGAGGAGATCGGCATGAGTGGCGAACGACTGGGGAACTTCCCGCAGGCATTCGCCCACCTCGCGTCGATCAGCGCCGCCGACAACGTTGACCGCGCGCTCGAGCAGACCGTAACCAGGCGCCGCAATGCGTGGTGCGAGGTCAGTTCCCGGTGCCCGACGCGCACGCTCCCTGCGGGGACGCGCCCGTGAGGTAGCGCAGGCGAGCGTCGGAGGCCGTCGTGAGCAAGTGCACGCCGACGAGCACGAACCAGCTCGCCAGGACCAGCCCGCAGACGAGCGTCGCGACGGGGCCGATGCGATCCGGATAGGAGCCCGCGACGTCGAGCGCTGCTGTGACGAGGCCGACGTACGCCGCGACGGAGCCGCGCATGGCCGTACTCAGCACGGCGGTCCCCAGGGCGAAGAGCAAAAGGACGGCATGGATGCCACCGAAGTACGTGGCGACGACGAGCTCGGCGAGCTCTGGCGTGCGCACACGCAGCTCGAACACCGGGTAGATGAGGCGGCCGTGCACCACCAGCAGCATCGCGAGGAGCGGAACCGCGATCGCAAACGCGCCGCAGCCGACGACCGCACGTAGCGGGTGTGCCCTCGAGACGCGCACGTACAGGGCGAAGAGCGCGGGCACCAACGCGCCCGTCGCGAAGAAGAGCACTTCACTGACGAACGCAAGCGGCTGGTTGTGGTGGGCGATCCACGCGAGGATCTCGGTGCCCGTCGACGGGGGCGGACCGGTCCCCCACTCGAGCAGACTTCTGAGGGCGAAGAGGCTGCCGCTCGCGATGAACATCGCGCCGCCGAGCGTCGAGAGCCTGTCGGCCATCGTCACGGGAACAGCAACGAACGCGCCGGGGCGCGCGCGACGTCGGCGTGCGCGAGCACGGCCAAGCCGAGCGACACGGCGAGCAGCATGGTCGCGGCGCGCATGGGCGGCATCAGCCCTTATGGACCAACGCGGAGAAAAGAGCCGGGGGCGAGAGCGATGATCGGCGCCGCGATCTCCCCGAGACCCGGCAGACACTCCCGGCGTCTCGTCGGCAAGTCTGTAAGCAGCGAGTCGCAAACCCGAAACGGCGTCGGGTTCCACGCGCGAGGAGTCGTCACTCCTTCAATCGTGCCCGCCGCTCCTCGATCTCTCTCTTCGCTGCGCGGCCGCCGAGCGAGTAGCCGATCACCAGCCCCACGAGCAGGACGCACGGGATGAAGATGAAGTGCTCGACGGTCATTTCTTCTTTTTGAGATCGGCCTCGAGCTCGTCGAGCCTCTTGGCGACGGCCGTCTGACGCTGGAACACGCGGACAACCATCAGCAGCACCACCAGGAACACCAGGATGTACGCGGTGATGAGGAGGTTGCCCCCGGGGACCGCCTCGTTCGACGGGCCCTTGCCCTGAAAACTCGTGGAGCGGTCCTCGACGGTGGAGGCCGACGGCGCCGCGCTCGCTTGCTGAATCACAGCTGCTCCTCGGTGACGAGACCCGCTTCAATCGCCGACTCGCGCGTGCTCGCGAGCCGCTGCGCGAGGATTTCGCCGCGCGCACGCACCCAGATCAACACGACGGCCAACATGGTGAACGCCGCGAGCGACCAGAGCAGCGCCGGCACCATCTCGGGGGCGATGCCGCCGCCGCCCTTGTTGATGACCGTGGGGTGCTGCCCCGACCATTTGCGCACGGAGTAGTGGATGATCGGCATGTCGGCGATGCCGAGGATGCCGAGCGCCGCTGCGAACTTTCGCTCCGCCTCGCCGTCGCCGCCGAACGCGCGGAGCACGAGGTAGGCGATGTAGATGAGGAGCGCGAGGAGCGTGGTGGTGAGCCGCGGATCCCAGGTCCAGTAGGTGCCCCACGCGTTGCGCGCCCAGAGCGGCCCCGTGATGAGCACGATCGCCCCGAACGCCACCGCGATCTCGCCGCCCGCGTGCGCGAGCGCGTCGCCCTTGAGGTTGCCGGTGGCGAGGTACCACGCGCTGCCGACGAAGCAGACCGTGGCGCCGATGTACATGACGTAGGCGGAGGGGACGTGGAAGTAGAAGATCTTCTGCACGATGCCCATCACCACCTCGACGGGGGCGACGAAGAAGATCTGATACAGCGCCATCCCGAACAGGCCGGCGGTGATCACCACCGCGGTCGTAAAAAAGACATCCGAGCGCGCCACGCCGGAGACCTTAGTGCCGACCGGCCCGCAAAGGAAATAGCCCCACCCCAACCGCCGTGCCCGTGCCCGTGCACGGGGAAGAAGGAGGAGCTTCTACCCGCCGTTCGACTGCGTGACGGTCTTCACGGATTGCGCCGCGCGATCGATCAGCTTCGAGGTCAGGTCCACCACCTCGGTGTAGCGGTAGATGCCCGCCTGCAGGGCGATGAGCTCCGCCGGCGAGATCTCGCGACCCGCCCCGTGAACGGCGCGCTCGACGAGCGCCTCGCCGCGCTTGGCCTCGTTTCCGAGAGCTGAGAGGACCTCCTTGAACGAGGAACCCTCCGGCTTCTTCGCAGCGGCGACCGGCGCCGCGGGTGCGGAGGGCGCGACGGCGGAGAGAGTGACCTTGTGACCTTCGATCATGAAGGCAGGTCGACCGGGGCGAGGCCGCGGTTGCTAACGCTTGATGATGCCCGACGCCCACAGGCCGCCGGCGGCCGCCGCGAGGGCGAAGAGCACGAGCAGCAGCTTGGTCGCCAGCGAGCCCTTCTTGGGCTGCGGGGCGAGCATCGCCGGCTCGGGCGCGGGCTGGTGCTGCGGCGCCGGCGTGGGGAGCCGTGGCGCGGGGGCTTCGCCGTAGCCTTGTGCTGGCGGTTCGTCGTCTTCGAGGGCGGAGAGATCGCCCGGCGTGGCGATCGGCGCGCGCCCGCCGCCGCTGGTGCCGCGGAGATCGCCCCCGTAGCCGAAGCTCTGCGACCCGCCGAACCCGAGCGTGCCGACGTCGAGCGCGCGCGCGCCGGTGTGCTCGCCCGTTTGCAGCGACTGGAACTGGAAGACCGCGGCCTCGGCCCACTGGAGGAACTGCTCGACGCCGGTGCCGCGCTGCGCCTCGCGCTCGCGGCGGCGGTGCTCCATCGCGCTGTTGACGAGGTCGCCGATCTCGAAGTCCGAGACCGGGTGCTGGCCGAAGCGATAGAGGAACGCGTTGAGGTCGGCGCCGAGATCGCGCGAGGTCTGGTAGCGCTGGTTGGGATCGCTCGCGAGCGCGCGGGCGAGGATCGGCTCGAGCTCGGGCGGCACGTCGGGGCGGATGCGGGTGATCGGCGGGACGATGGCCCGCTGGATCATCTGCACCGTCTCGAGGTCCGTCTTGCCGAGGAAGAGGCGCTTCCCGGCGAGGAGCTCCCACAGCATGATGCCGATCGCGAAGATGTCGGCGCGGGCGTCGACCTCTTGGCCGCGCGCGGCCTCGGGGGCGAGGTAGCTGAACTTGCCCTTGATGACGCCGGGCTCGCTCTTCTCGAGCTGCGTGTGCGCCTTGGCGAGGCCGAAGTCCACGATCTTCACCTCGCCGTGCTTGGTGATGAGCACGTTGGGAGGCGACATGTCGCGGTGGACGATGCCGAGCGGCTGGTTGTTCTCGTCGAGGAGGTAGTGGGCGTATTGCAGGCCCTTCGCGAGCTCGATCGCGATGTAGCAGGCCTCTTCGACGGGGAAGGGGCGGTTGGCCGCCTTCAGCGTGTCGATGATGCCGCGGAGGTTCGCCCCGTCGACGAACTCCATGACGATGAAGTAGGTGCCGTCGCCGACGCCGATGTCGAAGACCTGCACGCAGTTGCTGTGCGACAGCCGCGCGGAGAGGCGCGCCTCATCAAGGAACATCTTGATGAAGGACTCTTTGCTCGCGAGGTGCGCGAGGACGCGCTTGATCGCGACCTGCTTCTTGAATCCCTGCAGTCCCAGCGCCTCGGCGCGGAACACCTCGGCCATGCCGCCGGACTCGAGGCGATCAATGACGCGGTATCTCTGGTCGCTGCCGCTCGCCATCCGCTGGTTTCCGCAGATTCCCACCCACGTCTCGTGTGGTCAAGCTCATGTCGCGTCGCGCGCGCAGCGAAAACCAATGTACGGCTCGCGCGAGGAGGGCGGACGGCGATCGCGCGAGGCGCCGCGGATCATCGCGATCGCGTGGCGATAGCTGCCTCCGCGCAGCACACGCAGCGTCCCGACCGGCGGTCCCTTCGGGTTTCCGACGGTCGCGTTGGCGTATTGGCCGCCCCAGATGTCGGAAACCCACTCGCTGACGTTGCCGGCGAGGTCGAGGATCCCCTCGGGGGTCGCCCCGCTCGGAAAGCTCCCGACCGGCGCGAGCCCGGAATACCCGTCCGAGGCGTCGGCGATGCCGAGGATCGGCTCCAGGGTCTGCGGCAGGAACATGGAGCCGACGTCGAGCGCGCCGTGGTTGCCGAGCTTGCCGTTCGGCAGGTTCCCCCAGGGAAACCGGCGACCGGCCGAACCACGCGCGGCGCGCTCCCACTCGGCCTCGGTCGGCAGCCGCCCCTTGCGAAAGGCGCAGTACTTGGCTGCGTCGTCGTGGCTGACATGGGTGACCGGATAGTCGGCGCGATCGAACTTCGGATCGCCGCTGGTGAAGGTGGGCGTGGAGCAGTCGCCGGCCGCGACGCACCGGCGGTAAGCCGCGACCGTCACCTCCGTACGATCCAGATAGAACGCGTCGAGGTGCGCGGTGTGGGCGTAGTACTCGTAGGCGAAGGGATAGACGATGGGGTAGGCCCGGGTCGGATCCGACGGGCACGCCGACGGGCCGAGCACCTCGGTGCGACAGAGGTCGATCGCCTCGCTCACCTCGAAGCCGCCGCTGCCGATCGTGAAGGCGCCGGCTCCGAGCAGGACCATCTGGTCGAGGGGCGAGCTGAGGGTCGCCGCGCCCTTGCCGGCCGGCGCCTCTTTCGACGTGGGCAGGGGTGGGGCCGGGGGGCCCTTGTCCTTGGAGTTCCCAAGACTCGCCAACGCGAGGGCGGCGGCGAGGAGGGAGCGGGCGCGCACGGCGCACAGATCTTGGCATGGCGCACGGGACATCGGGAGGGGGACTGGTAGAGTTCGGGCGCCGATGCGCTTCCGCTCGCCCCTCCTCCTCGCCCTAGCCCTCAACACCGTCCTCTCGGCCTGCTCCTCCAAAGAGGACGCGCCGGTCACCACGGCCAACAAGCCGCAGGCGCCCGAGCCCGAGCGGTGGAACGCCGACTGCGATCCGATCGTGCCCTGGCACTGCGGGTTCCCGTTCCCCTCGAGCACGTCGCTCGTCGACGATCCGAGCACGCCGACCAAGAAGCGCGTGGCCTTCAAGGGCACGACGCTGCCCCTGAACGGCGGCAAGGAGACCAAGCCCGAGACGTGGGCGGACATGGACGGCTTCTCGCCGAACATGACGGTGACCACGTACATGTGGCGCGCGACGGCCACCGGGCTCAACAGCCAGGACGAGATCGCGCGCTCGATCACGCCCGAGTCCAAGACCATCTTGATGGAGGCCGACACCGGCAAGCTCGTCCCGCACATCAGCGAGATCGACATGCTCGCCAAGCAGGACGACGAGCGCTCGCTGATGATCCACCCGGCGGTCCGCCTCAAGGACAACACGCGCTACATCGTGGCGTTCAAGGGCGTGGTCGATCCCGAGGGCGACGTCATCCCCCCGTCCCCCGCGTTCAAGGCGCTCCGCGACGGCGGCTCGTTCAACCACCCGTCGATCGAAGCGCGCCGCGCGCTCTACGCGGACATCTTCGCCAAGCTCGAGAAGGCCGGCGTCAAGAAGGGCGACCTCCAGCTCGCGTGGGACTACCGCACCGCGAGCCGCGACAACATCACCGGCGCCCTCATCGCCATGCGCGACGACGCGCTGAAGACGGTCGGCGAGCAGGGCCCGGAGTACCGAATCGACAAAATCGACGAGGACCCGTATCCGACGGTCAAGCGGCGGATCAAGGGGTTCATGAAGGTCCCGCTCTACCTCACGAAGGCCGAGCCGGGCGGTCGCCTGGTCCTCGATCCGGCGACCAAGCTGCCGAAACAGAACGGCACCGCGGAGTTCCCCTTCACCGTCTACATCCCCCACTCCGCCACCAAGACGCCTGCGCCGCTCCTCCAGAACGGTCATGGCCTCCTCGGCGGGCAGGGCGAGGGCGGCGGCGGTTACCTCACGAACTTCGCCAACAAGTACAACTACGTCGCGTTCGCGGTCGACTGGGTCGGCATGGCCGGCGAGGACCGGCAGACGATCACCGACGCCATCGCCGGAGACATCGGCGGCTTCCGCGCGGCGGTGGACCGCCAGCACCAGGGCCACATCAATAAGCTCCTCGCGATGCGCATGATGAAGGGGCGCTTCAAGGACGATCCGGCGGTCCAGTTCGAGGGCAAGAGCGCGATCGACCCGACCAAGGGCTGCTTCTATCGAGGCGACAGCCAGGGCGGCATCTTCGGCGGCGTCTACATGAGCATCTCCACGGACGTCACCCGCGGTCTGCTCAGCGTGCCCGGCGCGCCGTACTCGATGCTCCTCGATCGCAGCGTCGACTTCACGCCGTTCCACTTCCTGCTCGGGCTTCCCTACAACACCGACATCGACATGAAGATCGTGCTCGGTCTCGTGCAGATGATGTGGGACCGCACCGAGCCGGGCGGGTACATGGCGTACCTCAACAAGGACATGCTCCCCGGCACGCCGAAGCACGAGGTGCTGCTCCACGTCGCGATCGGCGACTTCCAGGTCACGCCGCTCGGCGCGCACTACATGGCGCGCATGCTCGACGCGAAGCTCATGACGCCCGCGGCGCGCCCGGTATGGGGCGTCACCGAGCAGGCGTATCCCGCCGAGGGCGGCTCGGGCCTCATCGAGTTCGAGACCAAGACGCCCGAGGCGCCGAAGACGAACGTCCCGCCCGAGAAGAAGGGCGACGACCCCCACGGCGTGATCCGCAGCCTCGACGCCGCGCAGAAGCAGGCCGACATCTTCTTCCGCACGGGGAAGATCGAGCAGACCTGCAACGGCGCGTGCGATCCGGAGTAGTCGCCCGGGTCTTCGGCGATGGGCGGCGATAGGCGCTCGCTCACGCGCGCGCCTGTCCGATCGACATCGATAGGCGCTCGCTCACGCGCGCGCCTGT
>JALHOE010000033.1 GCA_022843175.1 Deltaproteobacteria bacterium | reverse complement strand
GCTCTTCCGATCTCCGCCGACGAGGCGCGCCACGCCGAGCTCGCGTGGGACGTCGTCGAAGCGCTCGCGACGAAGTTCGACGCCGAGATCGAGCTCCCCGCCGTCGACGATCGGCGCACCCCGCGCGGCTTCTCGGCGCACGGTCACGTCACCCCGCGACGCGCGCGCGCGATCGCGATCCGGGTACGCGACCGCGCGCTCCGCCGCCTTACGCAGCGGGCGCCGCGAGCGACGTGACACGGTGCGTCATCGTGCGCTACCCTGCTGGGAATGGCCCACCGTACGACGCCCCTCACCCGTGACGCCGGCATCGAGCTCCCGCTGATCTGCGGCGCGATGTACCCGTGCTCCAACCCCGAGCTCATCGCGGCGGTGAGCGAGGCCGGCGGGCTCGGCGTCGTGCAGCCGGTGTCGATGATCTTCGTCCACCGTCACGACCTGCGCGAGGGCATCCGCATGATCCGGCGCCAGACGAGCAAGCCGATCGGGTTCAACGCGATCCTCGAGGCCTCGTCGAAGATGTTGCTCGATCAGATGCAGCGTTGGGTCGACATCGCGCTCGAGGAGGGCGTGCGGTTCTTCATCACCGCGCTCGGCAACCCGCGCAGGGTCGTCGACGCGGTGCACGCGGCGGGCGGCATCGTCTACCACGACGCCACCAACCGCCGGTGGGCCGAGCGCGCCGCCGAGCACGGCGTCGACGGGTTCATCGCGGTCAATGGGCGGGCGGGCGGGCACTCGGGCGATCGCACGCCCGAGGCGCTGTTCGACGAGATCGCGCCGCTCGGCAAGCCGGTGGTGTGCGCGGGAGGCGTCGGTGACGAGGCCGCCTTCGTGCGGATGCTCGATCTCGGCTACGCGGGCGTCCAGATGGGCACTCGGTTCATCGCGAGCGAGGAGTGCCGCGCGCACGCGGACTACAAGCAGGCCATCGTCGGCGCGCGTGCAGAGGACATCGTCCACACCGAGAAGATCAGCGGCGTGCCCGTCGCGATCATTCGCACGCCATACGTCGACGCGGTGGGCACGAAGGCTGGCTTCCTCGCCAAGCGTCTGCTCCAGCACCCGCGCGCCAAGCACTGGGTGCGTTCGTACTACTCGTTGCGCTCGGTGTGGCAGCTCAAGCAGGCGTCGCAGCGCGGCGCTGGTTATCAGCAGTACTTCCAAGCCGGGATGAGCGTGGACGGCGTCACGAGGGTCGAGCCCGCCGGCGCGATCGTTCAGCGCTTCGCGGCGGCGCTCGACGCCCCGAGCGTGGCCGAGTCCGCGTCCGCGTAGAGCCCACGGTGCGGCGGGCTCAGCGCGCGCCGAGCGCGTCGATTCCCGCTTCTTGCATGCGACCCTCGCAGAAGAAGCTCCGATGTGCAGACCGTGATCCACGGCCTCACGGACCAGCTGACCGACGTGCGAGGTGGGGGCGTGACGGAACCGACGAGCGTCAACAACCTGCACGGGGAACGCTGGCTCGTGCTGGTGGTCGAGGACAATCGCGCGATGAACCGCTTCATCGCGGAGAACCTCGGCCCGGACTACGCCGTCGTGGTCGCGTTCAACGGGAGGGAGGGGCTCGAGACGGCCAAGGCGCTCACGCCCGATCTCATCCTCACCGACATGGTGATGCCCGAGATGAGCGGAGATGAGCTGGTTCGTGCCGTTCGAAAGCTCCCCGAGCTCGATGCGACGCCGATCATCGTGCTCACCGCCAAGGCGGACGACGCGCTTCGGGTCTCGTTCCTGCGCGAGGGAGCGCAGGACTACCTCACCAAGCCCTTCTCCATCGAGGAGCTGCGCGCGCGCGTACTCAACGTTCTGTCGCGGAAGCAGCTCGGCGAGACGGTGGAGCTCGCTTCGCTCTTGGAGCAAGCGCCGGACGGCATCTTCGTCGCGGACCTCGACGGTCGTTACACCGCGGTGAACGACGCGGGCTGTCGGATGCTCGGCTACGCGCGCGGCGAGATCCTCGGCAAGCCCCTCGAGCTGCTTCCGCCGGAGGACGTCGCGCACCTCCAGCCGAGCGGGGCCGGGACGCCCTCGGGGACGAAGCACGTGGCCGAGGCGAGGCTGCGGCGAAAGGATGGGACGTTCGTCCCGGTCGAGATCAGCGCCAAGATCCTCCCCGACGGTCGCTGGCAGGGCGTCGTCCGTGACATCAGCGAGCGGAAGGCGCTCGAAGCAGCGCTGCGCGCCAAGCAGGCCGATCTCGTCCGCGCGCAGTCGGTCGCCAGGGTCGGCAGCTGGCGGCTCGACCTCAGGAGGAACGTGCTCGAATGGTCGGACGAGACCTACCGCGTCTTCAACGTCCCCCTCGGGACGCAGATGACCTACGAGAGGTTCCTCGCGTGCGTGCACCCGGACGACCGCGCCTTCGTCGACCGCGCGTGGCGCGCGGCGCTCCGCGGTCAGCCTTACGACATCGAGCACCGCGTGGTCGCGGACGGCAGGGTCAAGTGGGTGCGCGAGAAGGCCGACCTCGAGCTCGACGAGCACCGCGAGGTCATCGGCGGGATCGGCATCACCCAGGACATCACCGAGCGAAAGCAATACGAGGAGGAGCTCCGGGAGGCGCGGGAGCGCTTCGAGCTCGCACTTCGCGGCGCCGACCTCGGCGCGTGGGATTGGAGCATCGAGACGGGCAGGGTGGTGTTCAACCCGCGCTGGGCCGAGATGCGTGGGTATCGGGTCGACGAGATCACGCCCCACGTCGACACGTGGATCGCCGGTGTTCATCCAGAGGATTGGCCGCGAGTGCAGGAGCGTCTCGAGGACTACCTGCGCGGGCACGCGGCCGAGTACAGCGTCGAGCATCGCGTGCGCACCAAGTCGGGGAATTGGATCTGGATCCTCGACCGCGGCAAGGTCTTCGCGCGCAATCCGCGAGGAGAGCCGATTCGGATGGTCGGGACCCAGCTCGACATCACCTCGCGGAAGCGGGCCGAAGACGACCTTCGCCTGCTCGCCGAGGCCGGAAAGCTGTTCGCCTCGACGTTGGACTACGAAGAGACGCTCAACACCGTCGCGCGGGTCGCCGCGCGCGAGCTCGGAGATTTTTGCATCCTCGATGTGGCCCTCGACGGCGAGACACGACGACAGACCGTCGAGAGTCGGGCCCCCGAGAAGGCTTGGGTCTGCGACCTGTTCAAGCAGCTCAGGCTGGATCGCTCGAGGCCGCACCTCACCAAGGAGGCCTTCGAGACACGGCGCACCACGCTCTTCGAGCGGGTGACCCCGAAGACGCTCCGCTCGCTCGCTCAGAGCGAGGACCACCTGAGCGCGCTGCAGTCACTCGAGCCCAAGTCCATGATGGTGGTGCCGCTCCTGGTGCGCGGCGAGCCGGCGGGCGCGGTGGCGTTCATCTCCTCGACCGAGTCCCGTGTGTACCGACCCTCCGATGTGCAGCTCGCAGAGGAGCTCGCGCAGAGGGCGGCTGTCGCCATCGAGAACGCGCGACTCTACCGGCTCGCCACGCGCGCGATCCGGGCGCGCGAGGAGGTCCTCCGAATCGTCGCTCACGATCTGCGCAACCCGCTCAGCAGCATCCTCATGCAGGCCGGGCTGTTGCGGCGCTCCGGCGGAGCCCCCGAGCGTCGCTCGGGACGACCGGCCGAGGTGATCGAACGCGCCGCGCGAAGAATGAATCGGCTCATCCAGGATCTCCTCGACATCACCCGCCTGGATTCGGGGAGCCTCTCGCTGGACCAGTGCCGCGTGCCCGCGACCGAGCTGATCCTCGACTCGTGCGACGCGCACAAGACGCTCGCCGCGTCGGCGTCGATCGACCTTCGTCGCGACGTCTCGGAGCCGCTTCCCGAGGTGTGGGGCGATCGAGACCGGCTCCTGCAGGTTCTCGAGAACCTGATCGGCAACGCCGTGAAGTTCACTCATGCGGGCGGGAGCATCACCGTCGGAGCCGCGCCGCGGGCCGGCGAGGTGCTGTTCTGGGTAGCGGACGACGGCGCGGGGATCGCCGCCGAGGATCTTCCTCACGTGTTCGACGAGTTCTGGCAGGCCAAGTCCCAGAAGCGCCACGGCACCGGCCTCGGGCTCCCCATCGTCCGCGGGATCGTCGAGGCCCACGGAGGTCGCGTGTGGGCCGAGAGCACGCTCGGCCGCGGCGCCATCTTCTTCTTCACGATCCCCACGGCAGCCACGGCCGAGCAGTGGCGCGCGCAGCCTGCGGTGTAGAGACGAGCGACCCGCTCACGAGCAGCGGCGGCGACGGCGCTGGAGCGCGAGGAGCGCGAGCCCCGCGAGCGGGAGCGCTGCGGTCGTGCCGGCGGCAGCCCCGAGCGACGCGTCGCACTGACACGCGCTCGCCGAGGGGAGATCGCCCGGCGCTCCCGAGACGCCTCCGTCGGCGCCCGTGCTGGCGTCGTCGCCGCCCGGTCCGATCGGGCCCGCGTCTCCGAAGCCGCCGTCGGCGCCCGGATCGGACGCGGACAGGCAGCGGCCCGTGGTGCAGACCTGGCCGGTCGGGCACTTCGCGCCGGCACAATCGTCGACGCAGGCGCCGGCGCTGCAGTGCGTTCCGGGCCCGCACGGCTTGGAGCAGCTCGGGTCGACGCAGTCGTTGGTCGCGGGATCGCACTTGGTCCCCGCGCCGCACGCGACGCCGGAGCACGATGTGCAGCCGGGCAGGCACACGCCGCCGCGGCAGACCTGACCGGTCGGACACTTGACCGAGCCGCACGGCGCGACGCACTTGTCGGCGACACACACGCTGCCGTACGGACATGTCACGCCGCCGCACGGCGGGACGCACGCGCCCGCGCGACAGACCTCGCCCGAGGGGCAGGTCTTGCCGACGCACTCCGCGTCGACGCAGCGACCGCTCGCGTTGTCGCACACGGTGCCGGGATCGCATTTGAACTCGCCGCTCGCGCACGGGGGCAGGCAACGGCCGTGGATGCACATGTCGCCCGGCCGCGGGCAGATCGCGTCGTCGTCGATCGCGCCGTCGCAGTCGTCGTCGACGCCGTTGCACTCCTCCTTGCCGGGCGCGATCACCGCGGTGCAGCTCACCGCGCCGCCGCTGCACTGGGTGACGCCGATCTTGCAGGCGCCCGGCTTGCCGGTGTCGCAGCTGACGCCGCCGCCGGAGCACTGCACGCCCTCGACGCTGGTGACGAGATCGGTGAAGCCGTTGTCGCCGCCGACGAACAGGTCTTCCCACGCGAAGTAGAACTTCGACTTGGTGATCTTGCTGTTGTAGGTGAGCAGGTGGATATAGCCGCCGGGATCGGGGTTGTATTTGCGCTCCGAGTAGTAGGCAAAGCCCTCGCCCGCCTTGAGCCGTTCGACCGTGGGGCAGCAGTTGCCCGACGCGCAGCTCTTGGCCGCGGTGCGCGACTCGGGCGTCATCAGGAAGAACCCGATGTCGCCGCCCTTGTAGGCCGGCTCCTTCGCCAGATCGAGGACCACCGTCTTGCCGGTGCCGTCGTCGCACCCGAGCATCGGGTGGAGATCGCTCGGATCGGGCTTGCTGCCCGAGACGTTGTACCAACCGAAGATGTCCTTGAACATCGCCGTGCCGCGCGAGACGATCGTGAACGTCAACGCGCAGGTCGGTCGGAACGTCTCGGGCGTGGTCGCCGCCTCGGCGTAGGGATCGAGCCCGTCGAACTTGCTCGGGATACACGTGTTGTCGTTGAACACGTGGTACATGCGGCTCTCGCACGTGCCCTTCTTGCCGTCGTCGCAAGAGGTCTCGCTCGCGCACGGCGCGCCGATGTTGCAGATGCCCGGCGGCGTGCACGCGCACGAGAAGACCGAGATGAGGCCGGTGGGCTTGCCGCTGTCACACCCCGGGGCGGTGGGGATGGCCTTGCCGTCCGGCTGACTCAGCGCGCTGGCGGAGGGGGCGGCCAACAGGACTGCGAGAGCGAGCATGGCGGCCGAGCGCATGGCCAGAAGTAGTGACTCAATTCAGAGGTACGTCAAGCCGAGCGTGGAAATTCCGCCGGTTCGACGCGGGGCGTCGTGCGGCGGCTAGCGCGGGATCGGCTGAAAGACGTCGAGCGAGAGCGCTTGGCGCACACCGGCGAGCATCTGCGCCGGCGTCCCGGCGCCGAGCTGCGCCGCGAGCTTGCCGAGCCCCTGCTCGACCGTCTCGGCCGAGGCCACCGCCGCGGCGAGCATCGCGGCGCCCCGACTGAGATCGATCGGCGGGAGCAGCTCACGGAACACGACGCGCGCGCGGCCGCCGCGCTCGACGATCTCGGCGCCCGCCGGCAGACGCAGCCGCGCGGCGAGGAGCACCGCGTCGGGCGCGAGCATGAGCTCGCTGGTGGCGAGGAGCGTGTCGATGTGCGCCTCTTGGACGGCTGCCCGGCTCGCCGGGAGGATCTCCACGGTGCGTGCCCAGTGCTTGCCGTCGTTGACGAGGACGTTGAACGTGAGGCGCAGCGCTTCGATCTCCATCCGCTCGAAGTGCTGGCGTCGCAGCGTCGCGCGCGCTGCGTAGCGTTCGTCGACGGCGCGCTCCTCGAGGAACGCGTGGCCCGCGGACCACTGGTCGAGGTCCTCGGGCGGGGCCGACAGCAAGAGCGCGGACAGCTCGGGGGCCGCGCCGCGCACGCGCGCCTCGATCGGATCGCCAGCCACCACCGGCCAGTCGATCAGCACCACCGCCCGTCCCCCCGACGAGAGGTGCGGCGTGAGCTCGCGCAGGAGCCGGAGCGGGAGCTCGTCGCCGCGACGGCCGCCGTAGAGGAAGGTGGCCGCGGCGGCGCCCTCGGGTTGCGGAACGAACGGTGGCTGCGAGACCACGAGGTCGAACGTCTCGCCGGCGACCGGGGCGAACATGTCGCCGACGCGGGGCACGATGTTGTTCAGGTCGTTGAGCAGCGCGTTGATCCGGGTGAACACGATCGCGCGCGGGTTGATGTCGGTCGCGATCACCTCTCTGCAGCGCGCGGCGAGCGAGAGCGCGGCGGCGCCGGCGCCGCAGCCGAGATCGAGGGCGCGGTCGAGCCGCCGATCGGAGCGCACGGCGCGACAGAGATCGGCGGTGGTGTTGCTCACGCCCATCACGGCCTCGTCGCCGTGGACGAGGTCGTCGCACAGGACGTAGAGCGAGCTCATGACGTTGATCCCGAACGGGGAGCGGACGAGATCGCCGGCCGGGACCAGCAGCCCGCCCTCGAGGAACGCCTCGAGCGGCAGCTCGCCGAAGACGCCGCGCGCCTCGAACGCCGGGAGCGCGTCGCCGAACATGAAGAGGCGCATCGCGTGCCCGACGACGTCGTCCCGTTTGCGGGCGTGATAGCGGCGCAGCGGCGCGGCCAGCGGATCGAGCATGCCGCTGCACACGCGCGCGATCGGCGTCACCGCCTCGGCGTTGAGGCCGATCGCGCGGAGTCGCGCGCCGAGGGCGCGAAAGAGCTCGGGGTCGACGCGGTCGAAGCGAGAGACGTCGGGAAGCACGGCGCTCTATATCCGATCGGGCCGCGCTCGGCGAACGGACGTCAGCGCGGCTTGCTGTCCGCGATCGCCGCCGTCCAGATGTCCACTGCGGACTCGCGCATCACGCCGAGCGCGGTGCGCGCGTCGCGGTAGCCCCAGCGCTCGAGGTCGACGAGGAACTGCGCGCGCGACAGGAGCGTGCCCTTGCACAGGTCGTCGTCCGCGGGGGGCTGTTCGTTGGACAGGTTCGCGTAGAGCTCGTCGAGCACGCGGCGCGGAACCTTGTGGGCCTCGCCGGGGTAGATGAACCCGAACAGCACCAGGTGCGCGAAGAGCACGCGGCGGTGGTCGCCGAAGCGCGCGAGGAGGCGGTCCCAGTCGAGCGTGTCTCCCCGTGCGCGGAGCAGGTGCGCGACGTCCGCGGCGTCGCACCGCTCGCGCTCGATCACGAACGACTTCGACCACACCGTCTCCTCGGCCGGGCAGATCTTCACCGGCACGCCGAGCAACCGGCCGTCGACGGCGTGCTCGAACCACAGCGAGTCGACCCGCGTGAGGCCGTTGCCGGAGTTGAAGATCACGTCCACGTAGAGGTCTTCCCAGTAGATCTTCGAGAGCCAGTGGGGGAACGGCGTCGTCGTCAGGTAGCCGCGCGCGCGCATGACCGCGAGCGCGCGCGGGCAGTCTTCCTCGGTGACGAACAGATCGAGGTCCTTGCTGTCACGCGAGATGCCGGTCCAGTGGCGCATCGCGTAGCCGCCGCCGAGCAGGAACGGCACCCCCTCGTCGCGCAGCGTCGTGAGGACGTCGCGGTAGAATGCGTGGGTATCCTCGTCGAAGGGCGGTTCGATCGAAGCGCTGTGCATTCGTGCGTGGCGTCGCAATCGTCGTGCCGCTTCCGAGGCGTTCCAGCCGAGGCACCGATCTTGCGGTCTCAGCACGACGATGCCGGGTGACAACAGCGAGACCCGTGACACCATCGTCAGCAGCGAAACGCCGGAAAAGCGCGTGCGGATCGCTGCCGTCGGCGACATCCACTGCACCAAGGGCTCCGCCGGCAAGCTAGAGCCCTTGTTCGGCAGCGTGCACGAACGCGCCGACGTGCTGGTCCTTTGCGGCGACCTCACCGACCACGGCACCGTCGAGGAAGCGCACATCCTCGCCAGAGAGGTCGCGCACACCCGCATCCCCGTCGTGGCCGTGCTCGGCAATCACGACCACGAGGCCGGCGTCCCGGAGAAGGTCGCCGAGCTGCTCTCGGAGGCCGGGGTCTCGGTGCTCGACGGCGACGCGGTGGAGCACCACGGCGTCGGGTTCGCCGGCGTGAAGGGGTTCCTCGGCGGCTTCGGGCGCAGCACCCTTGGGTTCTGGGGCGAGGCCGCGGTCAAGCAGTTCGTGCAGGCCGCGATCGACGAGGCGCTCAAGCTGGAGAGCGCGCTCGCCCACCTCAAGACCGAGCGCCGCATCGTGTTGATGCACTACTCGCCGATCGAGCACACGGTGCTCGGCGAGCGCGCCGAGATCTATCCCTACCTCGGGTGCAGTCGGCTCGAGGAGCCGCTGATGCGCTACCCGGTCGACGTCGTCTTCCACGGCCACGCCCACAAGGGCACGGCCGAGGGGCGCACGGCGCAGGGCATTCCGGTGTTCAACGTGGCGATGCCGCTGCTGCTCGGGAACGGGAGCGCGACGCCGTATTTGCTGTACGACGTTTGAGCGATCGGAAGTTGGTAGGCGCTCGCTGACGCGCGCGCCTGTTTGTTAACTAGGGGACGCAGACCTTGCGGTTGGCCGAGCCGCCGCCCGACGAGCGGCAGCTCATGGCCTTGTTGGCGTAGGTCTGACAGTAGACGGTGTCGTCGATCGCGCCGGCGTCGGCCGCGGCGATGTCGGCCTTCTCGCAGCTGAGGAAGCACATCATCTGCCCGGTGGACTCGAACGGCGAGCACACCTGCTTGAAGCCGCTCGTGCACTCGCCGGGGATCGCGCAGCAGTCGGCGTCGGTCGTGCAGAGGTGGGTGCAGTAGCCGCCCGGCACGCGGCTGAGACACTGCACGGCGCCCTTGAGCGTTCCGCCGTCGATCGCGGGGTAGCACTGCGCCGGGGTGGTGCAGGAGCTGCCGGCGTTCTCCACGGGCGGCGGAGGGTTGTCGTTGCTACTGCACGAGACCACCGCCGCGAGCATGGAGGTGACGAGGAGCTTCATGGCCGCGATCGTAACTCACGGCTTGACGTAGAGGGCGGCTCCCTTGGCCGACAGGGGCAGCTCGACCACGCCGGAAGCGATGGTGATCGAGGGGCCGCCGAGCAGATCCTTCAGGGTGCCGGTCTCACCGGGCACCTTCACGCTCACCGTGCGCGCGGTGGTGCCGCGGTTGACCGCGACGATCGCGAGATCTGCGCCCGTGCCCCGCGCGAACACGTAGCCGTCGCCGTCGTCGTGCAGCCACTTGCGCGCGCCGCGCATGAGGCCCTTGTGGGTGCCGCGCGCCTTCGCGAGCACGCGCACTCGATCGAGGAGCTTCTTCTCGCGCGCGTCGAGCGCGGACTCGGCGGTGAGGAAGCGGCGGTTGTCCGGGTCGGCGGTGCCGGGCAGGCCGACCTCGTCGCCGTAGTAGATGAGCGGCACGCCGGGCTGCCCGAGCAGCACCGCGAACGCGAGGAACGCGCGGTCGTACGGCTCGTCGGTCGTGGGCTTGCCCGGCGGCGCCGACCACGCCTGATCCTGCGGGTTGCTGCCGATGTGTCCGGCCGCGCGCGAGATGAAGCGGGTGACGTCGTGGTTACCGAGGAACGGCGACATCAACGCGCCGGGGCCGTACGAGGTGTCGCTCTTGGCGATCGCCGCCTCGAGGCTGCTCATCGCGCCGCCGTTCTGCGCGAACGTGTAGTCGAACGCCCAGAACAACGGGAAGTCGAACTGACCCCACAGCGCGTTGGGGCCGACGTACTTCTTGATCAGATCGCGCTCGCCGTCGCCGCCGCCGGTGAAGGTCTCGCCGACGAGGTAGTACTTCGCGTTGCCGCCCTCCAGGCGGGCGCGGATCTCGGTGCGGAGCGCGGTGGAGGCGACGTCGTTCATGTGCTTGACCGCGTCGACGCGGAAGCCGTCGGCGTCGGACTCGAGGAGCCACCACAGCGAGTCCTCGATGAAGGCGTCCTGCGCGGCGGTCGACGCCCAGTTCACGTCCGGCAGGTAATTGGTGAACCAGCAGTCGACCGGGCGGTCGTCCCACGAGCAGCCGGGGCCGCCGCACACGCACGAGCCGTCGCCGTTGAACCAGCCCTCGCCCTTGTGGGCGGTGACGTAGGCGTGGTCCTCGTGCACCTGGTTCGACACGAGATCGAGCACCACGCGGATGCCGTGCGCGTGCGCCGCGCCGATGGCCGCGCGCAGCTCGTCCATCGAGCCGAAGTGCTCCTCGGTCTTGCGCGGCTCGGTCGGCCAGTAGCCGTGGTAACCCGAGTAGTCGCGGCCGTCGGAGCCCTTGCCCTTCTTGTTGGTGTTGTCGTTGACCGGCGAGAGCCACAGGCTCCTGACGCCGAGCTTGTCGAAGTAGCCCTCGTCGATCGCCTGCTTGAGGCCGGCGAAGTCGCCGCCCTGGTAGTTGGCGCGGTCGTCGATGCCGGCGATCTTCGCGTCGTTGCCGGGGCTCCCGTTGCGGAAGCGATCGGTGAACACGAAGTACATCGGCCCGTCGTTCCACTGGAACGCCTCGTCCTCGATCCACAGCGGGACCGTGAGCGATTGCGCGGTCCGCCCCGCCTTGTCCTTCGCGGTGAGGATGACCGTGTGCTTGCCCTTCGCCGCGGTCATGTTGATCGTGACCTGGCCGTTGGTGATCGCCGGGTTGAGCGTGAGCGACTTCGACGTGGCCTTGAGCTCGCCGATGCCCGCGCCGTCCTGGCCGTCGAGGTACTGCGCGACGATCGTGAAGCCGTCCTTGCGGGCCTCGAACTTGTCGAGGCGGAGCAGCGGGTCCTTGCAGTCGGGGACGACCACCCGCGAGTTCTCGACGCCGCCGACGTACTTGCGGCGACCGTGCGCGGGGTCGAGCTTCCAGTCGGTGCCGCCGACGATGAGCTTGTAGCCGTAGTCGCCCTTCGGCAGGTCCATCTCCACGCGGTACTTGCCGCCGCCGGTGTCGGTGAGCGCGGTCTTGGTCTTGAACCCGTCCCACTCGCCCGCGACCTCGACCGTCGCCGAAGTCCCCGGCGCGTGCTCGAACGCCGTCTTGCAGCTCCGCTTCGGGACCTCGCTCGGCGCGTCGGGGATCGGCGTATCGCCGCCGCCGTCGAGCCCCGGAACGAACACGTCCTCGCCGGCGTCGGCCGCGGGTGGATCGGCGTTGGAGCTGCCGCAGGCGGCGAGGTTGAGGAGGACGGCCAGGAGAAGCGAACGGCGCATGCGGCGTCCATCTTAGCGTAACTCTGCCGTGAGGCGCGTGAGGCGCCCGCCCCGGTCACCGGCCGACGGGGCCGCGGCGTGAGCCCGCGGTTGCTTCACCGGGCTATTCCGGCAACCGCGCGCTGACGCGCGCGGCCCCGTCGTTCACCTCGACAACCCGCTCCCTGGCGGTCGCGGCTCCATGCCGCGCGTTATCGGCGCAGCTCGAAGGTGCGGGCGTAGCCGGTGCGCTCGTCCTTGATCGACAGCCGCACCAGGCCGTGCGGGTCGAGCTCGTAGGACTCGCACACGGTCGTCCCGAGATCGGGCAGGCGGTGCACCGGGGCCACCGCGAGATCGACCTCGTCGCGCTGCAGCTCGGGGGCGAACGGGAAGCGGACGTCGGCGAACAGCGAGAGATCGCCCTCGGGCACGCCCGCGCGATCGACGCCCGTGCACTCGACGAAGCGGAAGTGGCCGAGGTCGTGCGCCACCTGGTAGCGGCGCTCCTTGCGGACGGCCTCCCTCGACGGCAGCTCGGTCTCGCGATCGAAGATGATGTCGAACGCGACGTCGCTGCCGCCCTCCGCCTCGCGGAACACGCCGAAGGTGCGCGAGAAGCGGTCGGTGAGCGAGAAGCCAGAGGTGTCGTCGGCCGCGATGGCGAGGCCGACCGCCGTGGCGGCGGAGGGGTAGGGCGAGCGGTGCACGCGGCGCCCGAAGCGCTCGCGGAGCACGCGGCCGACGATGGGGAGCGCGCTCGCGCCACCGACCACGTAGATGCCGGCGATGTCTCCGAGCGCCTCGGCCTCGTCGGTCTGCGCGCGACGAATCACCGGGAGCATCGCCTCGATGGTGCGCTCGACGAGCGGCGTGCACGCGTCGTAGTAGTCGGCGATCGGCACCGTGACGGTTTTGTCGTCGACGTCGATGGAGATCTTCTTGGAGCTCGGGTTGATCCGCTCCTTGGCGTCGCGACACTGATCGAGCAGCTGCGCGCGGTCGAACCTCCGGAGCTTGCCGGCGCGGACGACCATGTCGAGGAGCACCGCGTCGAAGTCGTCTCCGCCGAGCTTCGCGTCTCCCGCGGTGACGACCGCGTCGTGCTTGAGATCGGTGACTCGCACCAGCGACGCGTCGAACGTGCCGCCGCCGAGGTCGTAGACGACGACGTGCTCGCGCTTGGCGGTGATGGTGCTCGCGTGCGCGTGGGTGTACTCGAAGCCGGCCGCCGACGGCTCGTTGAGCGTGGCGATGACGTCGAACCCGGCCCGGCGGAACGCCTCGAGGGTGAGGAAGCGCTGAGCGCCGAGGGCGTGGGCGGGCGTCGCGACGACGGCGCGCAGCTCCCGGTCCTTCTTCTTGGACTTGGGGAGGTTGCCGCGCTCGAGGATCGCCGTGCGCAGGGCCGAGAGGAAGCCGACGAGCAGGTCGAAGACCGGCACCTCGACGCTGCCGATGGCGAGCTTGCGCTCGGGACCGCCGGGTTCTCCGAGGGCGCGCTTGAAGGAGCGGACCACCGTCCAACCCGGCTCGTCGATCAGCGCGTCGAGGCCGTAGCGGAGCTCGCCGTCCTTCTCGGCGACGATCGACGGGATGCCGTCGAGCGTGTCGCCGCCGTCGGTCTGAAAGTGCACGACCGGGTAGTTGCCGCGGTCGCACACCGCCACGACGGTCTTGGTCGTCCCGAAGTCGATTCCGAGCTGCACCCGCGAGGGTCTACCAGATCGGACATTGTTTGTCAGACGCCCGCGCCGAGCGCTCGCCCAGCCGCCGTGCGATGCGTAACGATGACCCCATGCCGACGCTCCGCTGCTATGTCGCCGCCCCGTTCATCGACGCGCCCTACGTCCGCGAGGTCCACGCGTGTCTGCGCCTCCTCGGCATCGAGCCCACGAGCTCCTGGGCCGACCACGCCAACGGCCCAGAAGACTTGGCCTCCATGCCGCTTGCGCAGGTCCGCGCCATCGCCGAGCGCAACGACCACGCGCTCGCCACGTCCGACATCGTGCTCGTCCTCCCGCGCGACGGCGCCGGTCGCGAGATGTACGCCGAGGCCCGCATCGCGCTCGCGATCGGCATGCCGGTGATCTGGGTGGGCGGCCCGCGTCCGCTCAGCGCCTACCGCGAGGGCGTCCTCCTGGTCGATACGCTGCCCGAGGCCTTCCGCGAGCTGCGCGCTCGCACCACGCCGCGCGCCATCGCCGCCGCCTAACGCGACGCGGCACGCGGTGCGGCATCGCACTCGGCATGCGATCGCCTGCGCCGTGTGTCGTGCTCAACGCGCACGCGGGCAGCGGGCGCGACCTGGACGCGCTCGATCGCCAGCTGACCGCGCTCGGCTACGAGGTGCGACGCACGCTCGGTCCGGGCGACGCGACCGTGGTCGCAGCCGAGCGCGCCAGAGCGGGCTCGCCGCTGATCGTCGCGGCCGGCGGCGACGGCACGGTGAGCGAGGTGGCACGCGGCCTCATCCCGCTCCGGACCGAGGCGCGATTCGCGATCCTCCCGCTCGGCACCGGGAACGACCTCGCGCGCACGCTCGGTGTCCCGCTCGACGACGTCGACGGCGCGCTCGCGGTGATCGACGGCGGCCGCGAGCGCGTGCTCGACGCGATCGCCGTGGAGCCAGACGGCGGCGAGCGCACCTACGCGGTCAACGTCGCTGCCGGCGGCTTCAGCGGGCAGGTCGACGAGGTGCTCACGGCCGAGTCGAAGGCCCGCTGGGGACCGCTCGCCTATCTATGGAGCGCGGCCAAGGTGCTGCCCGATCTCGCCGGCTACCAGACCACGCTCTCGTTCGACGACGGCGAGGCCGAGCGCGTCGACGCGCTCAACGTGATCGTCGCCAACGCGCGCACGTGCGCCGGCGGCTGGGCCGTCGCGCCCACCGCCGACCCGGAGGACGGTCTGCTCGACGTCGTCGTGGTGCGCTCCGGGAGCGCGCTCGATCTCGCGCGGGTCGCGGTCGCGCTCGCCAAGGGCGACTACCTCGACGAAGTGATGCATCGTCGCGCGCGCGCCGTCCGCGTCGTGTCCGAGCCTCCGATGGCGTTCAACGTCGATGGCGAGCTCCTCTCCCGGGGCTCGGTCACCTTTCGCATCGTGCCGCGCGCGCTCCGCGTGCTCGTCGGCGCCGATTACTGAGCAAGCGCTGCATGAGCGCACAAGTGCTCGCGCCGCGGGCCGCGCTCGACCTATCCTCTCGCCCGTGGGTGGGGTTGCGTTTGGTCCGTTCTTGCTCGACGAGCGCCTCGCGAGCGGGGGCTCGGCCGAGGTGTGGATCGCGCGCTCGAGCGGCGGCTCACCCGAGCGGCTGGTCGTCAAGCGCCTGCTGCCGTCGTTGTTGCGCGATCCCGAGGCGCGCGGCGCGTTCGCCAAAGAGGCTCTGCTCTACGAGCGCTGTCGCCACCCCAACATCGTCGCCTGCTTCGGCGCAGGGCTCGCGGGCGACGAGCCGTGGCTGGCGATGGAGCTGGTGCTCGGCGCGGACTACGACACGGTGCTGCGCAACGCACGCGCGAGCGGCCGCCCGCTCGACACGGGCGTCGCCGTGTTCATCGCGCGCGAGCTCCTGTCTGCGGTCGCTGCGGTGCACCGGGCGGAGATCGTCCACCGCGACGTCACGCCGTCGAACGTGTTCCTCTCGGTCGAGGGCGCGGTGAAGCTCGGAGACTTCGGCATCGCGCGCTACCTCACCTCCCCACGCACGCCGGCCAACCTCGGCGTGCGCGGCAAGTTCGCCTACCTCGCGCCCGAGCAAATCGCCGGTGAGCCGACCGACTCGCGGACCGATCTGTTCGCCGTCGCGAACCTCCTCGCGGAGTCGCTGATCGGTCGCCGTTTGTTCGAGGGCTCGGGGCAGCTCGCCGTCCTCCTCGCGGTGCGCGACGCGCGGATCGACAACTTGCGCACGCACGGCGCACACCTCCCGCCCGCGCTGGTCGCCGTCCTCGAGCGCGCGCTCGCACGACAGCCGGCCGATCGCTATCCGAGCGCCGACGAGCTGTCCGCCGCGCTCGCGCCGTTCGCGGCCGATCCCGGAGTCGGGCGCGCGGCGATCGTGGAGCGCGTGGCCGCGGTGCGCACGCCGCACGAAGCACGCGCCGGAGACGACTCGCCCGAGCCGCCGATGGTCGTCGGCGTGCCGTCGATGTTCCCGGTGGCCATGCCGTCGATCCCGCCCCACACCAAGTCGGGCTCGGTGCCCGGCGTCACCGCCGAGTACCTCGCGGCCACGGCGCGCGTGCTCACCACGTCCAACGAGTCGCTCGGTCCGTTCAACTACGGCGAGCTGGTCGACATGGTCGCGACCGGCAAGCTGTCGCCGGACGACGGCATAGACCTCACCGGCAGCGGCTACGTGCCGCTCAAGCAGATCGTCGATCTGTCCGGCCACCTCGAGCCGCGCCGCACCGAAACCACGCAGGTGCCCGGGCCGGGCGCGCCCGATTGGTACGGCCCGGTCAGCGACCCGTCCGACGCGCACGACGGCGACGACCCGGGCATCGCCTCCGCGCTCTCGTGGATCGCCGCGCGAAGGAAGACCGGCGCGCTCTTCGTGACCCGCGCGTCGGGCCGGCGCGAGCTCTACTTCCAGCGTGGTCGCCTGCTCCACGTGGCCCTCGCGGACCGGGCCATCGCCGACTCGCTCGTCGCGCAGAACGTGCTGACGCTGAGCGCGGTCGACACGGCGTGCGCGTTCGCCGGCCGCTTCGGCGACGACCTCGGCGACGCGCTTGTCGGGCTCGGCGCGCTCGAGCCGTCGGTGTGGCAGAGGCAGGTCGCGGAGCACTCGCGCGCCGAGGTCGTCGCGCTGTTCTCGGTGCCCGACGGTGAGATCAGCTTCTACAGCGACGCGGCCCCGAACAAGACGGTCCACCCGCTGTCGCTCGCCCTCGGGCCGCTGATCGAGGCGGGCGTCGAGGCGCTCCTCCCCGACGAGCGCGCATACGTTCGTCGTCAGTCATGGCGCGGGCCGCTCGCCGCGGTCGACGCGCCGGCGTCGCTGCGAGACGCGGGCTGGTCACCGGCGGTCGAGGCGGTGCTCGAACGCACGCGCTCGGCCGTCGAGCCGCGCGACCTCGTCGAGCTCCTCGGCGGCGATCCCGCGCGCGCGATTCGCGCGATCGAGTCGGCGCGGCTCGGGCGTTTGATCGCGATTGTCGAACGCTAGTCTCGGGGCGTCGCCCAGCGTCACGGCGCGCGCGTGAAGCGCTTGCCGTCCCAGCGCCACACGCGGCGGCGCGGCTTGCCCCCGGCCGGCGTCCCCTGATCGGTGAAGCCGAGGAGGTCCGGGCCCACGCGATCGATGGTGATGCCGTCGCCCGGCGCGCAGGAGACGCCCGTGAGATCGACCGAGGCCTCGCTCGATTCGTCGACGACAAGCTGCACGCGGTTCTTGAAGACCTGGAAGATCTTCACGCCGAGCGTGCACGCGAAGCCCGTGCCGGCCGAGGTGGTGTCGACGACGAAGGTCGTGCCGTCGGCGGCGCGCTCGGGTCGCCCGGTCGCGCGGCCAACCTTCGCGAAGGTCTCCCCGCGTCGCAGCCAGACGTCCGTCTCGGCCGCGTTGCCGCCCCCGGGCGACGGGTAACCGAAGAGCGCGTCTGCGAGGCCGTCGCCGTCCGCGTCGCGGAAGACCGGCGCGATGGGCGAAGCGCCGCACTGGATCTTGCGGGCGAGCTCGCGGAGCTGGGGCGAGTCGGAGAAGGGGTAGAACGTGCGGAGCACAGCCCCGACGCTCTCCTCTCGGTTGAGCCACATCGCCTGCGCGCGACGGGTCGCGTCGTCGTCCCTGACGCGTATGACGTACGACGCGGTCACGCACTGCGGACCGGCCTTCTTGACCGTCGCCACCGAGAACGCGAGGACGTCGCCGTCCGCGCCCGCGACCTTCCATTTGAAGGTGCGCGTCGCTGGATCGACCCACGCGAGCTTCGGCAGACCGGCCGTGGCGTACGTCACGTCGACCAGGTCGTCGAAGGCGCCGTCCACGCTCTCCTCCGCGTCCATCGAGATCTGGAGGAACGTGCCGGGCGCCATCGTGAGCTCGGACGACCCCGCCGTCACGAACGGCGAGCACGCGAGACCGGCCGGGCCCGCGTGTGGCGTGGGCTCGAGGTGCTCGAGGTCCATCGGCGCCTGCTTGAAGCGCAGATGCGGATCGGGTGTGCACGCCACAGCCGGCGCCGTCGGCGGGGGCGGGGGCGGGGGCGTGGGCTTCGGCGCCTCGACAGCGGGCGGGGCCTCGGGCGCCGAGTCGACGATCGGCGCGCTCACCGCGGGGGCGACGGCGTTCTCGGTGCGCTTGCGACACGCGACGAGCGAGAGAGCGATGAGCAGGGCGGCGCGCGACGTCATTTCTGGCAGGTCGTGTAGTACTGGATCTCCGGCGTGAATCGCCGGGCGCCCGCGGTGCTCGGGCACACGTGGGTGTGATAGCGGCCCGCGAGCAGCTTCACGCCCTTGTTGTCGACGAGGTCGTGGAGGTGACCGCCCTGCGGATCGAGCGTGCCCGCGGGCGCCGAGCCGTCGAGCTCACGACACCCGAGGACGACGGTCCCGTCGCAGAGGATCCCGTACAGCTCGAGCTCGGCGCTCCCCGGCGTGGTGTTGGTGACGGCGCCGATCGACTTCAGCACCTCGAGCGGACCCATCGACGCGGTGTGGTAGTGGTACGCGCCGCGCATCTCGGGGTGCGCGTTGTATCGATCGAAGGTGTACTTCTCGTCCTCGATGTCGTCGCCGGGAGCGGCGAGCGGGTTGAAGAGGGCGACCGAGTCGATCGCCACGCCGACCGGGCCGAGCCCGTACTCCTCGCCGTTGGTGCCGACGACGCCATCGACGAACGAGGCGTTGATCGTGATCGGCTTGGCGACGGGCTCCTTCGGGATCGTGAAGCGCAGCGCCTGCGTTTGAAGTTTGTTCGGGTTCTCGAGGTACATCGCGCCGCGGCTCGTGTCGAAGGCCTCCCAGTTGGGGCTCGCGTTCGGCCAGTAGTTGCTCTTGTGCGGCGGGAGGCCCTCGGACGCGATGACGACGGAGGTGGCGGTGACCGTGATGGTCACGCACTTGAAGTACCGCTTGAAGAACTCGGGGGCGTCGGCGGCGATGCTCGTCGTGCAGTTGGCGAGGGTGCGAGTGCCATCCGCGGCGTCGGCTGCGTCGCTCGCAGCGTCGGCAGCGGCAGGGACGGAGCCGGGGCTATCGGAACCGCAGCCGACGAGCGAGAGGGCGATCAGCGCGGAGCGGAGGAGCATTGCGCGATCCTATTCGAACGCGCGGGGGGCTGCGGCCCTGCGTGATCAGGACGGGGGGCCGAGGACCACCGACTCGTAGCCGCGGACGTTCACGCGGTCGTGGCGCTGAGCGCTCTTCACCACGCTCTGGGCGAGCCGGGGAAGGAGCGCTTGTAGCGCGGCCCGCGCCTCGAGCCGCGCGAGCGGCGCGCCGAGGCAATAGTGCGCCCCGCCCCCGAACGTGACGTGCGGGTTGGGGTTCCTCGACACGTCGAGGCGATCGGGATGCACGAACACCCGCGGATCGCGGTTCGCGGCGCCGAGCATGCACAGCACCACGCGGCCTGCAGGGATCGTCGCGCCGTTCACCGAGATCTCCTCGAGCGTCACGCGACCGTTCACGTGCGTCGGTCCGTCGAACCGCAAGAGCTCCTCGACCGCCGAGGGTACGAGCGAGGGATCGTCGACGAGGCGCGCAAGCTCCGCGCGATGCTCGAGGAGCGCGACGACGCCGTTGGCGATGAGGTTCGTCGTCGTCTCGTGGCCCGCGACGATCATCAGGACGATCATCGGGACGAGCTCCTCGCGCTCGAGGCGACTCGCGCCTTCGACCCACTGCTCGATGAGACCGGGCCGCACCGCGCCGAGGTGATCGACGATCCACGTCGACATCTCGGTCAGGTTCTGGCTGATGACCTTGCGGGACGCCGTGCCGAGGAGCGGCTCCATGGAACGGGCGATCTCGACCGACCAGCGCTCGAGGCGCCCCCCGAGCTCGTCGGACGCGTCGAAGCCGAGCAGATCGAGGATCACCTGCAGCGGAAACGGGCGCGCCAGCGCGGAGACCAGCTCGAAGTCCCCGTGTGCGGGCAGCCGCGCGACGAAGTCGTCGACGAGGCGCTCGATCCGCGCGGTCATCGCCGCCGTCGCGCGCTTGTCGAACGCAGCGGCGGCCGCGCCTCGGAGGCGGCGGTGTACGTCGCCGTCGACGCCGAGCAGCCAGCGCTCGGCAACGTGCTCGAGCGCGCTGCCGGCGAGCCAGGGGCGCACCATCGGGTACGCGAGCCACGCGCGCAGGTCGCGTCCGAGGCGCGGGTCTCGGTTCAGGGCGTGCACGTCTTGGTGACGCAGTGCGAAATACGTCCCGAACTCCGTCTCGTGCACGGGCGCGAGCTCCCGCGCACGCGCGAGGATCGGGTACGGGTCGGTGCGATAGGCCGGGTCGCGAAAGTCGATCACGTCGTTCATGAGGGGTAGTGCCCGACCTCGCGACATGTGACGCTCGATGGGTGGACGGTCATGCGGCGCTCGAGCGGCTCGGCCCGGAGCTCCGCGGCTATCTCGCGGCGGTGCTCCGCGATCGGGAGGTCGCGCGCGACGCGTGGGCGATGTTTGCCGAGCAGTTCCTCCGCAGCATCGGCTCCTTCCGCGGCGAGAGCTCGATCCGGACCTGGGCGTATCGCATCGCCCATCGCACCGCAGCGCGCATCGCGCGACAGCGCCGGCGGAGCCGCGAGGTCCTGCAGACTGCCCCGGACGTGCCCTTTCAGCCGCGCACCGCGACCTCGCCCTGGCTTCGCACCGACGCGCGCGACCTGGTGAAGGCGATCCGCGAGGGGCTCTCCGAGAACGATCGGGCGCTCCTCGTCCTGCGCATCGATCGCGGGCTTCCGTGGAAGGAGGTCTCCACGATCCTCGGGACGGCGGACGCCACGCTCCGCAAGCGCCTCGAGCGGATCAAGGCACGCATCCAGCGCGAGGTCGAGGCGCGGGGACTTCTGGAGGAGGCATGAAGCGAGCGCCGGAAGACGACCTCCTGCGCGAGCTCGCGCGCGCGCCGGACACCGATCTCGCGCACCGGGGCACGGCAGCCGCGTCGAGCGAGGCGAACCTTGCTCCCGGCACCGAGCTCGGCCCCTACCGGGTGGAGGAGCTCCTCGGCCGCGGCGGGATGGGGGCGGTGTACGCGGCGCGAGACGGCCGGCTCGAGCGCGAGGTCGCGATCAAAATCGTGTCGGGCCTCGACGACCTCGCCCTCCGCCGCTTCGATCGGGAGGCACGGCTGCTCGCCTCGCTCTCGCACCCCAACGTCGTGACGGTGCACGACGTTGGTCGCGTGGGCGACACGCCCTATCTCGTGCTCGAGCGCCTGCGCGGCGCGACGCTGCGCGCGAGGCTCGCGGCAGGGCCGCTCCCCGCCAACGAGCTTGCCGTCCTCGGCGCGCACATCGCGCGCGGGCTCGCGGCAGCGCACGCGCGCGGCATCGTGCACCGGGACCTGAAGCCGGAGAACGTCTTTCTGTGCAGCGACGGCACCGTGAAGGTCCTCGACTTCGGGATCGCCAAGGAGATGCGCGCCGGGCACGACGTGACCGAGGCGGGCGCCATCATCGGGACGCTCGACTACATGTCACCAGAGCAACTGCGCGCCGACGAGCTCGATGCGCGCTCCGATCTCTTCGCGCTCGGAGCCATCCTCCACGAGGCTCTCTCCGGCCACTCCACCTTCCGCCGCGCGTCACCTGCCGAGACGATCTCTGCGATCCTGCGCGACGAGCCGGCGCCGCTCTCGGCGACCACCACTGTCGCACGCGCCGTCCTCGACGTGGCGCGCGCGTGCCTGCACAAGACCACGACCTCGCGCCCCCGCGACGCCGCCGCGGTGTCGGTCTCCCTCGCTTCCATCGCGGAGATGAAGGAGGAGCGCTCGCACGAGCCGCTCGAAATCGAGCGAACGATGCCGGAGACGCGCTACGCCCACAACGGCGACGTGGCGATCGCCTACCAGGTGATCGGCGAGGGCCCGATCGACGTCGTGATGGTCCCCGGGTTCGTCTCGAACGTCGAACACTGGTGGGAGGAGCCCGAGGGACGAAGGCTCCTCTCCGGCATCGCCGCGAACGCACGGCTGATCCTGTTCGACAAGCGCGGCACCGGCCTCTCCGATCGCGTGCCGGAATCCAACATCCCAACGATCGAGCGGCGCATGAGCGACGTCCGTGCCGTGATGGACGCCGCGTCCTCACGCCGGGCGGTGCTGTTCGGGATCTCCGAGGGCGGCCCGATGGCGATGCTCTTCGCGGCGACGGAGCGAGCGCGAACCGCGGGGCTCATCCTCTACGGCACGACTCCGTTCTTCCAGGATCGGCCGGACGCGCCGAACCTCGAGAAGCTCCGCGCGATGGTCGAGAAGGGGTGGGGGACGGGTGTCACGATGGAGCTCTTCGCCCCGTCGGTGATGGGCGATCCACGCATGCGGCGCTGGTTCGCGCGGTGGGAGCGCTCCGGCGCGAGCCCGGGAGCCGCGCGCGCGCTCCTCGCGATGATGATGGGCGTGGATGTGCGCCCGGTGCTCGCGCAAATCGATGTGCCCACGCTGATCATGCATCGCGTCTCGGACGCCGCGATCGACGTGTCGGCCGCGCGATACATGGCGAAGAAGATCGCCGGCGCGCGGTACTACGAGCAACCCGACGGCGACCATGTGCCGTGCTTCGGCGACACCGATGGCCTCCTCCGCGAGATCGCGGCGTTCCTCCAGGAGCGCGCGCGGCACGCCTGACGCGCTCCCGCCTCGGCCTCTATCCCAGCCGCTTGCGAGCCGAGGGCACAGTCCGTGTTAGGCTGGATTTCGGAGGAAGAGATGAGGAGAGTCGCGGCGCTTCTGGGCCTCGGTGTGACCGCCGCGTTCTGGCCGGCCTGCTCGTCGAAGGACGAACCGCCGCCGCCCGCGACGACAACCCCGGTGTTGAAGGTGACGTCGTTCGACGTCGCCGAGGCGGGCTGGGGCGACGCGCCCGTCTCCGTCCACTTCACGTGGGCGATCGAGTCCAATACGGGCAAGCCGCTCACGTGCAAGATCGACTTCGACGGCGACGGCGCGTTCGATCAGGAGATCGCGAACTGCAAGCCCGCGACGGCGAGTGAGCTCCCCGCTGCGCTGCCGACGCATACCTACGCGAAGGTTGGCGAGCACGTTCCGCGCTTCGTCGTGACAGACGGCGAGCGCACGGCAGAGGCGACGCAGGAGATCTACGCCAACAAAGTCGACTACGCGAAGACGGCCGTATTTCCCGAGAAGCTGCCCGGGTTCGTCAAAGCGGAGGCGACGCCGAACACCAAGGTGGTCCTGACGTTCGCCAGCGAGGCGCAGGTGCCCACGCTGAATCCCGGCGACACCCTGCTCGGCACCTCCGGCAACGGCTACCTGATCAAGGTCACCACGGCGACCAAGGCGGGCGCGACGCTCACCGTCGACGGCGTGCAGGGATTGCTCAACGAAGCGATCGAGAACGGCTTCTTCGGCGCGCGCGACATCGTCATGCCGCTCGATCCCACGTGCGATGCGAGCACCGGCGACTGCACCGAGTTCGAAGTCGAGAAGCTCTCGCCCGGGCTCCCGGTGGACACCAGCTTCCCGATGACGAAGTCCCTCGGCAAGAGCGCTGCACCGCTCGAGGTGAAGGGCTCGGGCTCCTTCGGCGTGAAGGTCAAACTGCCGCCGAGGCGGGACGAGCGCTTCGAGCACTCGCTCTTCGTGGGATTCAACATCAAGAAGTTCCTGCTCGACGTGTCCTTCTTCAGGTTGAACACCTTCAAGCTCGAAGCCCTGCCGACGTTCGCCTACGACTTCGCGTTCAAGCGCTCCCTTTTCAAGTGGAAGGCGCCGCTCGGCTCGATTCGCCTCGGCTCGATCGCGGTGGGCCCTGCTGTGTTCGTGCCGACGTTGACGCCCGTGTTCGAGTTCGACGTCTCGCTGAAGGCGAAGGCGACGGTGGGCTTCTCGCTGCCGTTTCGCGTGAACTACGTCAGGGGAGAAGGGCTGACCGGCGGCCTGTCTCCCGACCTGTTCGCCGGGCTCGCCGATTTCCTCTCGCCCAACAGCCTCTCGCCGCTGAGCCTCTCGGCGCAGGTCAAGGGCGGCTTGCAGCTGGCCGTCCTCACGTACGGCGTGATCGGACCGTTCTTCACGCCCACGTTCACCGGCACGGTGGAGCTTCAGCTCAAGAGCGCCTCGTCGGGCGATCTGTTGAAGTGTCCGAGCACGCCGCTCCAGGCGTGCGCGAGCATTAAGGCGGCTGCGGGCGGCGAATACGGGCTCACGTGCCCGTTCTTCAAAGAGGTTGAGGACGAGTCGAAGAAGTCCTTCACGATCGCCGAGGTCAAACACGAGCTCCCCTGCCTCGGGAAGCCCGGCGAGAACGGCGACTGCCCGAGGCTGCCCGATGGCGGTCCGGTCGAGGACGCGACGACGAGCGACAGCGCGCCCGACACCAGCGTCTCGGACACCGGCGTCGGCGACGCCGCGCCGATGGACACCGCCGGTGAGGAGATCTGCGACGGCATGGACAACGACGGCGACGGCGCGATCGACGAGGGCTGCCCGTCCGGCTTCAACTGGGTCGACTTCTGGGGCAAGAGCCCCGTGTGGGGCTACACCGGGCCGGTCGGCGGCAGCAGTTTCGGCGGGCTCTGCGCGTTTCCCTCAGCCATGGTCGGCATCTGCGGCCGCGTCGACAGCAAGGGGCTCATCGCCCTCGGTCGGAAGTGCGCGGGGCTTTCGATGACGACCGACACGACCGTGAAGCCCTACAAGTACAGCGCGACGGCGCCGACGCTCGGAGCGTGCAGCACGACCGCGATGTCGGGGTCGTCGATCGGGGGAACCATCTTCGACTACGACTGCCCGCCCAACATGGTCATCCACCGGGTGCTCGGCGCCGCGGGCAGCAGCATGCCGACGGATCGCGTCGGTCAGATTCAGGTGGAGTGCGTGCAATACGGGTTCGCGCGGAGCGCGGGCAACGTGTGGAAGGTGATCAAAGAGGGCACCGCCATGTCGCCCGTCTACGGCACCGGCCCCGGCACGCCGTTCGATTGGGCGCCGCCCGATCACACGAGCGGTACCCCGGCGTTCCTCAACGCGATCAGCGGGAGCTACACGATCGGGACCGATGCGCGCATCTACGTGCTCAACGCGACGGGGCGCTCGTTCACGCTGAGGACGAAGTAGACGTCGCGAGCCCTCTTGCTCGAGGCGGGGCCCGCGCGCGTCATGGTGCGAGGTGCTCGCGCAACGACTCGACGTCCTCTCCCTCCGCCAGCGTGTTCCCCCAGTCCCCGCAGACGATCTTCCACCTGACCTCTCCGAGGGCTCCGCGTGCGACCTCGGCCACGAGACCTCGATCCACCGAGACGAGCGCGTCGCTCGCGCGAAAGCTGCGCAAGAACGAGAGCTGCCCATCGCGAACCTCGATCCGTGAGCGGTGGTCGTCCTCGAGAAGATCTTCGTAGCGCGCCTCGGTCGTGGCGACGTACGGAAGCGGCGCGTGCCGCGCGAGCCACGCGTGGAGTGCCGAGGCAGGCAGCGCGCACTCCACCTCGAGAAGGACCCCCGACCAGGACATCGTCGCGCTCCACATCCAGTCGCGCGTCGTGCTCGTCGTGAGCGCGTGCGGGAGCATGCGAAAGGAGGGCCCCGCCCATCCGGGGGCGTCGCGAACGATTCGGCCGCCCGCCACGCATGGCGCGCGCTCCCACCCGTCCACCGGACCGTATTGAGAGATGTCCGAGAGCAGCGCGACGAAACGCCCGCGTGGTCCTCCGCGAAAGGACACCTCGGCGGAGAGGACTCCCGACCGGCAACCGTCGTGATCGAGGACGACCCACGGAGCGTCGAGCGAGAGGAGGGCCCCCGGCAGCCACTCGGTGTCCTCGGGCGCATGCTCCCCGTACGAATCGGTGTGGAACAGGACCGCCTCCTCCGCGCGAGCGTCCGAGAGGAACCCCTCGTTCGCGTCGAACGCGGACGCGGGCACCACTCGATACTCGCCGCCCGGCAGTACGACTTCACCACCTGCTGCGTCGACGCGAAGGCGCATGTCGGTCTCGCGGGTAGGGCGCTCGCACGCCGCTATCCGTCGACGCTACCACACGGTCTTCGCCGGCTACTTTCCGCCGCGCGACGCGGGGACTACCCAGAGCGACGATGGACCGGGGACGAGGGTACGAGCGCGCCGCGACGCTGTTTCCCGTCGTGGTCGACGTCGTTCACTTCTTCCTCTTCGATCTGCTGAACCGACCGCTGCGCGCGTTGCTCGGCGCGCCGTCGATCGCGGGGTTGTTCACCCTGCTCGGCCTCTACCTCGCGTTCGCGGTGTCGCTCTACTTCCTCGGCCGCCTCCGGCCCGAGGTGGCGCTCAAGACGCTGACGATCCACACGCGCAGCGACGACGGCCGGGTGCAGACCACGAAGACCACCTGGCCGCAGCTGCTCTTCTTCTACCCGTCGTTCGGGTTCGGGATCGTGATGATCATGGCCGCGGTGAGCGTCTCCGGCATGACCGCGTCGAGCGGCGCGCTCGGCGAGTCCTGGCAGCAGTTCGCGATCATCGCGGCGATCGTGATCTTCATCGTGCAGCTGGGCGGAATGCTCACCGACATCACGCCGCGCCACTCCGCCAACGAGCCCGGCTATCTCGCGATCCTCGTGCCGACCGTGCTCGTGAGCGAGGTGATGTTGAACCTCTCGGTGGCGTTGTGGCACCGGTTCCTCGGCCTCGACGCCGCCGGGCCCACGCCCTCGTCGCCGAGCGTGGCCGGGTTCGTCGTCGCGGCGCCGCTGTTCCTTCTGTTCTTCGCCGTGCCGCGCTTCACCATCATGAGCCGGTCGTTCTCGTGGCCGGGGCTCGCCTCGGCGCTGGCCTTCGCGCTCTACGAGCTCTGGCACCTCCTCGCCGAGGCGCCGCTGCTGTGACCGCCTGAAAATGCCCGCTCCTGGCGCCGGTTGACGCCGTGCGTCATACTGGGGCGCGGCCATGACCGAGCACCTCGGCGAAGTCCGGAAGCTGCAAAGCCTCCTCGAGATCAGCCAGGCGCTCTCCAACGCGATCGAGCTCGAGACCGGCCTCCATCGGGTGCTCGAGCTGCTCGAGCGGCTGCTCCGCTCGGGTGATCTGGGGCGGCCGCTCCGCTCGGATGAGCTCGACCGGGACGACGAGCGCGCGTCGATCGTGCTCCGTCGGGATGATGAGTCGATCGCGATCGGGACGCCGCCCGACGTCGCGCGTCGCGTGATCGACACCGGCAAGAGCGTCGTCGAGGGCGGACTCTGCTGCCTGCCGATCACCGTCGACGGCAGGACGCACGGCGCGCTCTCGGTCCACGTGCGCGAGGATCTCGATCGCACCCAGCGCTTCGCGCGCGTCGTCGCCTCGATGATCGGGCAGGCGCTCAAGGTGCAGCAGCTCGTGGAGGGGGAGCGGCAGCGGCTGCTCGCGGAGAACCAGAGCCTGCGTCGCGAGCTGAAGGAGCGCTACGACTTCGCCAACATCATCGGCAACAGCGGGCCGATGCGGCAGGTGTTCGAGCAGGTCACGCAGGTCGCCCCCGGCGCGACGACGGTGCTCATCCGCGGCGAGTCGGGCACCGGCAAGGAGCTCATCGCGCACGCCATTCACTACGCCTCGCCGCGCGCGCAGAAGCCCTTCGTGCGCGTGAGCTGCGCCGCGCTCCCCGAGACGCTGATCGAGTCGGAGCTGTTCGGCCACGAGAAGGGGGCCTTCACCGGCGCGCACGCCCGCAAGAAGGGCCGCTTCGAGCTCGCCGACGGCGGCACCCTGTTCCTCGACGAGATCGGCGAGCTCTCGCTGGCGACGCAGGTGAAGCTGCTGCGCGCGCTGCAGGAGCGCGAGTTCGAGCGGCTCGGCGGCACCGAGACGCTGAAGGCCAACGTGCGCGTGATCACCGCGACCAACCGCGCGCTCGAGAAGGCCATCGCCGCGGGCGGGTTCCGCGAAGATCTCTACTACCGCCTCAACGTGTTCTCGATTTTCGTGCCCCCGCTCCGCGAACGGAAGCCGGACCTGCTCTCGCTCGCCAACCACTTCCTCGCGCGCTGCGCCCGTGAGCAGGGGAAGAAGATCAAGCGCATCTCCACCTCCGCGATCGACATGCTGGTGAGCTACCACTGGCCCGGCAACGTGCGCGAGCTCGAGAACGCCATCGAGCGCGCGGTGGTCGTGTGCGACGGCCAGGTCCTCCACGCCCACCACCTCCCGCCGACGCTGCAGGCCGCCGAGCCCACCGACAGCCGCGTGACCGGCACGCTCGACGAACAGACGGCCGCCTTCGAGAAGAGCATCCTCGCCGACGCGCTCAAGGCGACCCGCGGCAACTGCGCCAAGGCCGCCCGCATGCTCGGAACCACCGAACGCATCGTCGGCTACAAGCTCCGCAAGTACGCGATCGACCCGCTCCGCTTCCGCGCGTGAGGACTCCTCGGACGTTTTTGTCGGATAACGCGCTGGTTACGGCGCTCTTCTCGACGTGGGTTTTGCTGGGGCAAGGTCGCGATTTACCGATGGTTTCGACTTGGTAAACGACACAATTGTCGCTTTATGCGGCGCGTTATAACGAAAACGTCGGATTCGTAACCGGGTGCGGCTCCGATCGCCGGCGTTCCCCGTTTGGTACGCGGGTTGCGACGCGGTGCGTCGTGGTCGCAACGCACTGCCCGTACTGCGCGTTCCAATGCGGAACCGAGCTCGCGGTGCGCGGCCGCGAGGTGCGCGTGCGCGGCGACGAGACCTTCCCGGTCAACCGCGGCGCCCTCTGCATCAAGGGATGGACCGCGGCCGACACGCTCGACCACCGCGAGCGGCTCACCACGCCGCTGATCCGCGACGCGCAGAACCGCTTGGTGCCGGCGACGTGGGAGCAGGCGCTCGCGCGCATCGCGACCGTCGTCGCGCGGGTACAGGGCGAGCACGGGCGGAGCGCGGTCGGCGTGTTCGGCGGCGGCTCGCTCACCAACGAGAAGGCGTACCTCCTCGGCAAGTTCGCCCGCGTCGCGCTCGGCACGTCGAACGTCGACTACAACGGCCGCTACTGCATGGCGAGCGCGGCCGCCGCGTCGATCCGTGCGTTCGGGATCGATCGCGGACTGCCGTTCCCCGTCGCCGACATCGCGCGTTCGGACGCCGTCCTGCTCTGCGGGGCGAACGTCGCCGAGACGATGCCGCCGATCATGCAGTGGTTCGAGGAGCAGCGCGCGAACCACGGCGCACTGATCGTGCTCGACCCGCGGCGCACGCCGACGGCCACCCACGCGACGCTGCACCTCCCGCTCGTCCCCGGCACCGACGCCGCGGTCGCCAACGGACTCCTGCACCTGCTCCTCAAGATGGGGCGCGTCGATCACGAGTACATCCGCGAGCGCACGACGGGCTTCGATGAGGTCCGCGCGGCGGTCGCGGCGTATTGGCCCGAGCGCGTCGAGCGGATCAGCGGCGTGCGGGAGCAGGATCTGGTGCGGGCGGCGCGGATCCTCGGTCGCGCGAAGCGCCCGATGATCCTCACCGCGCGCGGCTCCGAGCAGCAGTCGCAGGGCGTGAACAACGTGCTCACGTTCATCAACCTCGCCCTCGCGCTCGGCGCGGTCGGTCGCCCCAACGCCGGCTGGGGTTGCCTCACCGGACAGGGCAACGGGCAGGGCGGTCGCGAGCACGGCCAGAAGGCCGACCAGCTCCCCGGCTATCGCCGCATCGACGATCCGGCCGCGCGCGCGCACATGGCCGCCGTGTGGGGCGTGAACGAGCAGAGCATCCCCGGCCCGGGGCGCTCCGCCTACGAGATGCTCGCGCGGCTCGGCGAGGAGGTCCGCGCGCTCTTCGTGTTCGGCTCGAACCTCGTCGTCTCGTCGCCCAACGCCGACGAGATCGCGCGCCGCTTGGCTGCGATCGACTTCCTCGTGGTCGCCGACTTCTTTCTCTCCGAGACCGCCGCGCTCGCCGACGTGGTGCTGCCGAGCGCGCAGTGGGCGGAGGAGACCGGGACGATGACCAACCTCGAGGGGCGCGTGCTCCTGCGACGGGCCGCGCTCGCGCCGCTCGGCGAGGCGCGGAGCGACAGCGACATCATGTGCGCGATCGCGCACGCGCTCGGTCGCCCGCGCGGCTTCACGTTCGAGGGCCCGGCCGAGATCTTCGACGAGCTCCGGCGCGCGACCGCCGGCGGCGTCGCGGACTACGCCGGCATCACCTACGAGCGCATCGAGCGCGAGCGGGGCGTGTTCTGGCCGTGTCCCTCCGAGGAGCACCCCGGCACGCCGCGGCTCTTCGCCGAGCGCTTCCCCACGCCGGACGGCCGCGCGCGCTTTCACGCGGTGCACCACCAGGCCTCCGCCGAGGAGCCCGACGCCGAGTACCCGCTGCGCCTCACGACCGGCCGGGTGCTCGCGCAGTACCAGTCGGGCACGCAGACGCGCCGGGTGGGCCGGCTCCGCGAGCTCGCGCCCGAGTCGTTCGTGGAGATCCACCCGACCACCGCCCAGCGGCTCGGCCTCGTCGAGCGCGATCTCGCGAAGATCGAGACGCGCCGCGGCTCGGCGACCGCACGGGTTCGCGTGGTCAACACCATCCGCGCCGACACGGTGTTCATGCCGTTTCACTTCGCGGGGGAGGGGAGCGCCAACAAGCTCACCAACCCCGCGCTCGATCCGATCAGTCGAATGCCCGAGTTCAAGGTCTGCGCAGTGCGCGTGTCGCGAGAGGGAACACGATGAGCCGCAAGGAACGATTGGTCGTCATTGGCAACGGCATGGCGGGCGCCCGCTTCGTCGAGGAGCTCATCGCGCGCGGCGGCCGCAATCGGTACGAGATCACCATCTTCGGCGACGAGAGCACCGGCAATTACAACCGCATCCTCCTGAGCGGCGTGCTCGCCGGCACCCACACGGCCCACGACATCTTCCTCAATCCGCTGCCCTGGTACGCGCAGAACGGCGTCACGCTGCACGCCGGTCACCGGGTCAGCGGGATCGACACGAACCTCCGCGTCGTCCACGCCGGCGAGGTCGCCGCGCCCTACGACAAGCTCGTCATCGCGACCGGCTCGAGCGCGTTCGTCCCGCCGATCGAGGGGCTGCGGAGGGACGGGCAGCTCGTCGACGGCGCCTTCGTGTTCCGCACGCTCGACGACTGCAGCGCGATCCGCAAGCACGCCGAGCGCGCGCGCCGCGCCGCGGTGATCGGCGGCGGTCTGCTCGGCCTCGAGGCGGCCAAGGGGCTGCTCGGCTTCGGCCTCTCGGTGCACGTCGTCCACCTCGCCTCCCACCTGATGGAGATGCAGCTCGACGCGCCGGCCGGCCGGATCCTCGCCCGCTCGGTCGCCGCGATGGGCGCGCGGGTCTCGCTCGAGACCGCGACGGTCGCGGTGCGCGGCGAGCCGGTCTCCGAGCTGGTGTTCGCCGACGGGAGCTCCGAGCCGTGCGATCTGCTGGTGATCGCGACCGGCATCCGCCCCAACGTCGACCTCGCGCGGGCCGCGGGGCTCGCGGTCGGGCGCGGGATCACCGTCGACGACGGGCTCCAGACCAGCGATCCGAACGTGTTCGCGATCGGCGAGTGCGCCGAGCACCGGCAGACGATGTACGGCCTCGTCGCGCCGCTGTGGGATCAGGCCCGCGTCCTCGCCGAGCGCTTCGTCGCGCGCGACGCCAGCTGCACCAGCTATAGGGGGTCGAAGACCTCCACCAAGCTCAAGGTCGCGGGCATCGAGCTCGCGGTGATGGGCGAGCGCGACGGCGACGAACCGGATGACGAGGTCGTCACCTACAGCGAGCCGGCGCGCGGCATCTACAAGAAGATGATCGTCCGCGACGGCAAGCTCGTCGGCGCGATCCTCCTCGGCGACGCGAGCTCCGCCTCGACCCTGCTGTCTGCCTTCGATCGCGCCGATCCGGTGCCCGAGGCGCGCGGCGAGCTGTTGTTCCCGGCGGTCGCGGGCGGGGGCGCGTGCAAGGTCGAGGACCTCGCGGACGACGCGCAGATCTGCAACTGCAACGGCGTCACCAAGGGCGCGATCGTGCAGGCGGTCCGCGCCGGCAAGCGGAGCCTGAAGATGTTGTGCGACGCGACGCGCGCCGGCACCGGCTGCGGCTCGTGCAAGGGCCAGGTCGAGCAGCTCCTCGCGCACGAGGCCGGCGATGCGGTGACCGAGGATCCGTCGATCCACTGGTACGTGCCCGGCGTGCCGCTCACCAAGCCCGAGCTGGTGGCCGAGATCGTCGCGCGCGGCCTCCGCAGCGTCTCGGCGGTGTTCGCGGAGCTCGCCGCGGGCAAGGAGGATCCGGCGAGCAAGCCGGGACTCGCCTCGCTCCTCAAGACGATGTGGGGGAGCGCCTACGAGGACGAGCGCGACGCCCGCTTCGTCAACGACCGGGTGCACGCCAACATCCAGCGCGACGGCACCTTCAGCGTCATCCCGCGGATCTTCGGCGGCGTGACCAGCGCCGACGAGCTGCGCCGCATCGCCGACGTGTCCGACAAGTACGGCGCGAAGATGATCAAGATCACCGGCGGCCAGCGGATCGATCTGCTCGGCCTCCCGAAGGACGAGCTGCCCAACGTGTGGCGCGATCTCGGGATGCCTTCGGGGCACGCGTACACCAAGGCGTTCCGCACCTGTAAGACCTGCGTCGGCTCCGAGTTCTGCCGCTACGGCGTCGGCGACAGCACCAAGCTCGGGATCGCGATCGAGAAGCGCTTCCAGGGGCTCGAGGCGCCGGCGAAGGTGAAGTTCGCGACCGCCGGCTGCCCGCGCAACTGCAGCGAGGCCACGGTGAAGGACGTCGGGGTGGTCGCGATCGAGGGCGGGCGCTGGGAGATCTGGGTCGGCGGCGGCGCCGGCTCGCGCGTGCGAAAGGCCGATCTCCTCTGCATCGTCGACTCCCACGACGAGGTGCTCCGGATCAGCGGCCGCTTCCTCCAGTACTACCGCGAGCAGGCCAAGTGGCTCGAGCGCACCTACGACTTCGTCGAGCGGGTGGGCATCGAGGCGCTGCAGAAGATCGTCGTCGAGGACTCCGAGGGGATCGCCGCGCGGCTCGACGCAGAGATGCAGCGCGCGGTCGACGCCTACGTCGACCCGTGGCGCGAGGCGGAGGAGCCCGTGCATCCCACCCAGTTCGCGTCGCTCATCCCGGTGTCGTCGCTGGTGAAGAAGGCTGCCGGGGGGCCGCGATGAAGCGCCTCGGCCCGATCGATCTCGTCGCGCTCGGCGAGGGGCGCACCTTCGACGTCGACGGCGAGCGGATCGCCGTGTTCCGCACCCGCGACGGGCAGGTGTTCGCGACGCAGGCCGACTGCCCGCACCGCGGCGGTCCGCTCGCCGACGGGATCGTCGGCGCGGCGTCGGTGATCTGCCCGCTCCACGCGCGCCGCTTCGATCTCGCGAGCGGCGCCTGCCGCGGCGACGACTGCGCGCCGCTCAAGACGTATCCGATCGAGATCCGCGACGGCGCGCTGTTCCTCGTCGAGGAACGCGCCCCGTTGCACCTCGCCCCCTGAGTCACGAAACCAAGAGGAGCTGTCATGGAACGCGCGCTGCCGTCGCGGCGTGGGCATGGGCCCACGCTGTTCGCCTCTTTTCTGCACTTCGATCTCTCGTTCATGCTGTGGGTGCTGATCGGCGCGCTCGGCGCCTCGATCGCGAAGGACCTGCACCTGTCGCCCGCGCAGAAGGGGTGGATGGTGGCGATCCCGATTCTCAGCGGCTCGCTCGCGCGCATCCCGCTCGGCGTGCTCGCCGACCGGCTCGGCGCGCGGCGGGTGGGCATCGCGATGCTCGCCTCGCTGTTCATTCCGCTGATCCTCGGCGCGACGCTCGGCCGCTCGTTCGGCTCGATGCTGTTCATCGGGTTCCTGCTCGGCACCGCGGGCGCGTCGTTCGCGGTCGCGCTCCCGCTCGCGAGCCGGTGGTATCCGCCGGAGCGTCAGGGCCTGGTGATGGGCATCGCCGCCGCGGGCAACAGCGGCACCGTGATCGCGAACCTCACCGCCCCGCTCCTGGCCGGGCTCGTGGGCTGGCACGGGGTGTTCGGGCTCGCGACGATTCCGCTCGCGATCGTGCTGGTCGCGTTCGCGGGTCTCGCGCGCGAGAGCCCCGAGCGCGTGCCGCCGAAGACCCTCGCGGACTACAAACAGATCCTGAGCGAGCCCGACCTGTGGTGGCTGTGCGCGTTCTACGCGGTGACCTTCGGCGGCTACGTCGGTCTCACCGGCTTCCTCCCGACCTATCTCGTCGATCGCCACGGCATCACGCCGGTGCAGGCCGGCATGCTCACCGCGCTCTGCGGCTGCGCGGGGAGCCTCGTGCGTCCGCTCGGCGGCTACCTCGCCGATCGCATGGGCGCGATGCGCGTGCTCTCGGGCGTGTTCCCGTCGGTCGCGGTGCTCTACGCGATCTCCGCGACGCAGCCCGCGCTCGGCCGCGCGGGGACGGCGTTCGTCTGCCTCGCGATCGCGCTCGGCATCGGCAACGGCGCGGTGTTCCAGCTCGTGCCCCAGCGCTTCCGCGCCGAGATCGGCGTCGTGACCGGGCTCGTGGGCGCGCTCGGCGGCGTCGGTGGGTTCTTCCTCCCCGCGCTCCTCGGCACGCTCCGCCAGCTCACCGGCTCGTTCGCGCCGGCGTTCGCCACCATGGCCGTCGCCGCGACAGTCGCGTTCATCAGCCTGCGGATGCTCATGGGCTTCCGCGCCGAGTGGCGCGTCGGCTTCCGCGCGGAGGAGACATGAGCAAGGTCTATCTGGTCGGCGCCGGTCCCGGCGATCCCGAGCTGCTCACGCTGCGCGCCGCGCGGCTGCTCGCCTCGGCCGACGTGGTCGCGTACGACGAGCTCGTCTCCGAGGAGATCCTCGCGATGGCAGGGCGGGCGGAGCGGATCCCGGTCGGACGTCGCGCGAGCGGCGTGCGCTACCACGACGACCGCATCCACCCGCTCGTGATCGAACGCGCGCGCGCAGGGCAGCGGGTGGTGCGGTTGAAGGGCGGCGATCCGTTCGTGTTCGGGCGGGGGGGCGAGGAGGCCGCGGCGCTCGCCGAGCACGGCCTCTCGTTCGAGATCGTGCCCGGCATCTCCGCGGCCCTCGGCGCCGCGGCGTCGACCGGCATCCCGCTCACCCATCGCGAGGTCGCGACCTCGGTCACCTTCGCGACCGCCCACCGCGTCGACGATCAGGGGCTCGAGGACGTGCCGGCGCACGGCACCGTCGTCATCTACATGGGCCTCTCGCGGATCGCCGAGACCGCGGCGCGCCTGGTGGCCGGCGGTCGCCCACCGAGCACGCCGGTGGCGCTGATCGAGCGCGCGACGACGCCCGCCGAGCGCGTCGTCGAGGGCACCCTCGCGACGATCGGAAACCTCGCCCGCGCTGCGCGGATCGAGCCGCCCGCGATTGCGATCGTCGGCGAGGTCGTCCGTCATCGGGTCGTCGACCGGACCGCCGCGCGCGCGGTCGTGGGCGGTTGACGTGTGGTTTTTCGCCGCGGCGCTGCTCGCGCAGAAGCCGCCTCCCTACTCGATCCCCTTTCAGCTGCGGCCGGCGGCGGTGCCCAACGTCGTGCGCTCGGACACCGCCCTCGCGTTTCACGACGAGCGCTCGACGGTCGCGTCGATGCTGCTCGGCTCGGTGCGGGTGACGCCCTCGTTCGGGCTGCTCGCGCGGTTTGCGGCCGTCCGCTCCGAGGGGCCGACGGTGGTGGCGAACCCCGCGCTCGGCGCGACGTACCTGGTGAGCCTCACCAGCGAGCTGCGGGCCGCCTTCTTCCTCGGCGTCGCCCTGCCGCTCGGCCGGGCCGCGGCGTCGGCCGGCGTGCTCCCGCGGTCCGCGATGGACAACGCGATGTTCGCGACCAACTACCTCACGTGCTTCCCCGGCGCGTCGGTCGCGTGGGTCGCGCGCGGGCTCACGGTGCAGGCCGAGGCGACCGTCCTCGCGCTGCTCCGTGCGAAGGGCGAGGACGAGCGCGCGCGCGTGAACCTCACCACCGGCCTGCACGTCGGCTACTTCGTCGTCCCCGCGCTCTCCCTCGGCGCGGAGCTCCGCTACCAGCGCTTCCTGAAGAACGACGCGCTCGCGGGCAAGCCGGCGCTCGACAACCTCACCGTGGCCGCCGGCGTGCGCGGTCACTTTCAGCTCGGCGACACCACCTGGTTCCGGCCCGCGCAGCGCGACGTGAAACGCATGGAAGCCCGAGTCGACGTCGTGCGTGACGTCGGATTGACGATACGCCGCGCTGCTACCGGTGCAGACCGAGGTCGTCCCCGTACACGCCGACGCGAGGGGACTCGTGCAGCGTCGCGCGCCGTTGACGACGAGCGCGCGCGCGGCGAGCGCCAGGAACATGCGCCCCGCTTCGGCGTCGGTCCCCGTATCGGTCCCTGCGTGGGGAGCCTCGACGACGATGTTCCGGCCCGGCTCGGGATCGATCCAGAAGTACGCCGCGCCGCCGGCGGTCGCGTCGAACCCGTGGAGAAACCAGCGGCCGCTGCCGTTGTCGCGCAGGCGCAGCAGCGAATACCCCGCGCTGCTCGCGTCGGCGATCGCACGGCACCAGTCACCGTCGTCGTGCGCGAGCGAGCTGTCGAGTGCGGCGAAGATCGACGCCATCATCGTATTCATCGCCGTGCGCCGCGCGGCGGTGGGCTCCGTATACGACGGCGCGCGCGGCCGACTGGTGACGTGGGCGACCAGCTCCGCATCCAGCGCGGGGAGCGCGCGAAACGTGCCCGCGTACCAGCTCTGGCTCGCCACGGCGGGCTCCAACCGCTCGGAGCGGGAGTGGGTCGGATCGTGGTCGGTCCCGCATCCCACGAGCGCGGTCGCCGCGAACAAAGCGAAACGCTGACCTTTGCATCCCAGTGGTTTCATGCGGCCCCCGCCCGCCGCAGCAGCAAGCGAGGTGCCGTGTCGGGAGCGTGGCTGCGTTGTCACGGATCACAGTCAACGCGTCTCCGCGCGCGCTCACCTCGTCTAGCAACCCTCGTCGACGCTGCCGTCGCAGTCGTCGTCGATCCCGTTGCACGTCTCGAATGAGGGGAATCCCGGCGCGCAGGTCTGCAGAACGCCACTGAGACATTTCTCGACGGTGCGCTCCGTACCCGCCGACACGACGTCGTGCCGAGGTCGTCGACGGCGCCGTTGCCCTGAGCGACTGCTACGTTGTTCGGGTGCGATGGGTGTGGGCGCTGCGTCGCCGCGCCCTGTAGAATCGCCCGCGATGGGACGCGCGCTCGCGGGGGACTCCGGCCGTCGATGGCTGCGAGCGACGGGGCTGTTGTGGATGATCGCCGGCTGCGCCGCGCCTCCCCCTCCATGCCCATGCACCGCGCAGTCGCCCGCGCCCGCGCCCGCCTGTCCCTCGAGCACACCGACCGTCGTGCAGGCGGCCCCGGCGCCGAGCTCTTGCGGCCAACTCGCGCTGCGCGAGGCGCGCCTGGTTGCCTCTGGAAAGGGTGACAAGCACCCGGAGTTGATGGACGTGCGCGCGCGGCTGTCGCAGTGCGCGGATCGCACGCCCACGGCAGCGGAGTGCGCCGCGGTGCGCAGCGAGGGCGAGGAGCTCGCGAAGAAGTACGGTCCGCAGCACCCCGCGCGGGTGATCAACGAAGCGGAGCGTGCGCTCTGCGCTCCGATCGCGCCGCCGCTCCTCGGGCCGGGCTGCGGCGCGGGCTTGACCGCGTGCGGCCACGGTCCGCACGCCGCGTGCTGCAGCAAGGGTCAGACGTGCTGCGCGGGCGGCGCGGGGGGCTCCTACTACTGCAAGCAGGGGCCGGGGGCCTGTCCGCCGCTACCTTGACGCCGGCGCCACGCGCCTGCGGGCGATCGACGCGTGCGTGCGGAGATCCCACACCACGCCGAGCCAGGAGAGCGCGCGGAGGCCGAGCCACGCGAGGTCGAGCTCCCACCACATGACGCCCTGCCGCGTGGAGGACATCTGGTGGTGGTGGTTGTTGTGCCAGCCCTCGCCGAGGGTGAGCAGCGCGAGGAGCGCGTTGTTGCGGGAGTCGTCGTTGGTCTCGAAGCGGCGCGAGCCCCACACGTGGGCGAGCGAGTTGATGAGCGCCGTCGCGTGCAGGAGGACGATGGTGCTGAGGAAGAACCCGTAGAACAGCCCCGGCAGCCCGGCGACGAGGAAGCACAGCACGCCGTAGCCGACGAGCGGGATCCACTTGTACTTCTCGAGCCAGCGAAGCTCGCGGAACTTGGTCAGATCGCGCACGTTCGAGAGGTCGGGGTTCTCGCCGCCACCGTCGAGGAACCAGCCGATGTGGGCGTGGTAGAAGCCGCGCTGACGGACCGAGTGCGCGTCGAGGGGGGTGTCCGAGTGGCGATGGTGGTGGCGATGCCAGCTCGCCCACCAGAGCGGGCCGTTCTGCATCGACATCGTGCCGACGAGGCCGAGGAGGAACTGAAACACCCGGCTCGTCTTGAAGGAGCGGTGGGAGAAGTAGCGGTGGTAGCCCGCCGTGATCGCGAACATCCGGACGAGGTAGCTGCCCACCGCCAGCGCGACGACGCCGCGCGAGACCGGGACGAAGAAGACGCCGATGCATGCGAGGTGCACCGCGATCGTCAGCACGGTTGAGACCTTGTCGATGAGGCGGCGCGGCGGCGCGGGGACGGTGGCAGTTGCAGTGGCGGTCAATCGCTTCCTGACGTCGCGGCTCGGAAGAGAATTCCCGGCAGGAGCAATGTCACTCCGCGCGCGCCGCGACGTAAGGGCCACGGTGTCATAGTTCCAACACGCCGCAGCCAGGGAGTGATGTGGACTCTGTTTCCGTCGGGACTTGCCGACAGCTCGTCAATCCGCGGCGTGGGTGAGGTCCTCGCGCCGGCCGGCGCGGGCGAGGGTGCTCGCGTTCTCGGCGATGTTCTCGAGGAAGCTCTGCCGCCAGCGCGCGTCGCTGATGGTGTCGGCGCGCTCGTGCAGGCGCGCGACGGCCTCGTCGAGCGCCACCTCGGCCTCGGCGTGGCGCTTGAGCGCGCGGAGCGAGACCGCGTGCACGAGGCGGATGAGCGACTCGCCCTCGCTCACGCCGCCGATGGTGAGGAGAATCTCCATCGCCCGGGTCGCGACCTCGTGCGCCTCCTGCGCCTTCTTCTGGCGGAGGAGCAGCGCGCCGAGCGTGGCGAACGCGTAGGCGCGCGCTTCGGGGGCGCTGCTCGCGGCGGCGATGGCGGCGCGCGCCTCTTCCTCCGCCGCGGCGAACTCCTTTTTGAAGGAGAGGATGCCGGCGTAGTAAATGCGGGTGAAGGCCTCGGCGCGGCGGTTGCCGCGCGCGACGAGCTCGTCGACGGCCTCGCGCGCGAGCCGCGCGGCGTGATCGACGTCGCCGATGCGCGCGAGCACGACCGCGTGGTTGGCCTTCACCGCGGCGGCCATCTCGAGCTTCATCGCGAGCGCGGCCTGGAGCACCTCGACGAGCACGTCGTTGGCCTCGGAGTAGGCGCCGAGCTGGATGTACTGGTTCGCGAGGTTCATGCGCGCGACGCAGGCGCTGCGCGCGTCGCCCGCTGCGCCAAACGCCTCGACGGCGCGCTGGAGGTGCTCGAGCGACGCGCCGGGATCGCCCACGTGGGAGCACACCTCGGCGCGCATCAGCGCGTGCCACGCGCGCACGAGCGGCTCGTGGTCGTAACGCTGGGCCTCGTCGTACACCGCGGCGCGGAGCGACTCGGAGCGCTCGGTCTGGCCGGTGCGGAGCAGCCAGACCGCGATGCGGAACGCCGCGACGACGCGCTCCGCCGCTGCGCCGGCGCTCGACGGCTCCGCGGCGAGCACCGCAGCCGCGAGCGAACCGAGCCGATCGCGCTCGCCGATCAGCCCGCTCGCGACGGCGAGCTCGGCGACCGACTCGAACCAGGGCGCGGTGCTCTTCTTGTGGAGCTCCATCGCCTCGAAGGCGCAGCGCGCGGCCTCGCTGTGCGTGCCGCGCCAGCGATACGCGACGGCCTGCACGAGCCGCATCCGCGCGGTCATGTCCTGCTTGCCGACCGCGCGTCGGATCGCGCGTTCGGCGTCGTTGATGCACTCGTCGAGCGCGTTGGTCTGGAGCGCGCGCTCGGCGGCGTCGGCGAGGCCGTCGGTGTTGGCGCGCGCGCCCGACTCGATGCCGAGGTCGCTCTGGAGACGCTCGGCAGCGCGGAGGTGCTGCGACATGTCGAGGTCGACGACGGAGATCGAGCGACGCCCCGGCTTCGGCGCGGGGAGGGGGCGCTCGGTGCCGGTCGGCGTGAGGCTCGCGAGGACGGCCTTGTGCCGCGCGCGCAGCTCTTCGGTGGGCAGCGACGGGCAGTGGAGGATGGCCTGGAGGAAGTCGCGCATCGACGGCCAGCGCTTGTCGCGGTCGCGGTTGAGCGCGCGCGCGATGACGGCGGCGAAGTCGCGGGACGCCGTCTTGGCGACCTCGTCGAGCGGCGCCGGGTTCTCGTTGAGGATCTTGTGGGCGATGTCCTTGTCGTCCCTGCCCTCGAACGGACGCTTCCACGCGATCATCTCGTAGAGCACGACGCCGATCGACCAGACGTCGGCGCGCGCGTCGAGCATGTCTCCGCGCACCTGCTCGGGCGCGATGTATTCGATGGTTCCGACGCCGCGCTCGTGGTGCGCGAGCGTGCGGGTGACCGTGCTCACGGCGCGCGCGACCCCGAAGTCGATGAGCTTCGGGACCACCGTGCCGAGCGCGTTCTTCGCGAGGAAGATGTTCTCCGGCTTGAGGTCGCGGTGGACGATGCCGCGGTCGTGCACCGCGATCAGCGCGGACATGATCGGCAGGAGCAGGTTCATCGCCTGCCCGGGGTCGAGCTGCTGGCGGTCGATCATCGCGCGGAGGTCGTGGCCGCGGAGGAACTCCTGCACGATGAAGTACGAGCCGTCGCTCGTGTCCTGGCCGATGTCGAGCACGTCGACGATGTGCGGGTGCTCGAGGAGGGTGGCGGTGCGCGCCTGCTCGAGGAAGCGCGCGATGGACTCGTCGTTGCCGCCGTGGCGCGCGTGGAGGAGCTTGATCGCGACGCGTCGCCCCGTCCACGTGTTCTGCGCCTCGAACAGGGGCCCCTCGCCGCCCTCGCCGCGCAGCGACAAGAGCGCGTACTTTCCGCCGATGACCATGCCGACGCGCCAGTGGTCGCGCGTGTCTGCGGCGGTGCTCGTCATTCGGGCGGAGAGAATACCGCGTGGGACAGGTTGTCGCCGCTGCTGCGCGCCGTCGTGGGCGAATCTCGTTCTGACCCCGAGAACGCCCGGCAAATTCGCGGTTGAGGTCGCCGGCGTGCGGTTCTTCGTAGGGACGATCGTTGCAGTGGCGCTGCGCGCGAGCTCCCTTGCTCGCGCAGTGCGACGCTGGGATCGGAGCTCATTTCACGGTGAACGTCTGCTTGCAACCGCTCACGGCCGGCGTGCTGTCCCAGGTGGCCCTGGCGACCTTCTTGCGCAGACAGCGAACGACCGGCGGTTGTTCGGGTGTGGTGGTCACGGTCAAACCGATCGGTTGCCCTTCCCTCACCGCCACCTGAATGGTCGCGGTGCCCGACACCTTGCACGCGGCGGCGACGGCCGCGGAGATGGGCGCCGCGCACTGCTTGGTCGTCAGCACGTCGTCGGTGTCCTTGCTGACGCTGTTCTTCATCGTCGGCTCGTACGGCGGCAGCGCGTCGTACGCGAAGGCGACCGAATCGAAGTAGAGGGTCGTCGTCGCCTTGCTGTCCTTGAGCTCGATCGTGGCCGGTGGCGCGCCGTGGACGGCGTAGGACGCGAGCTCGGGGACTGTCTCGCTGCTCGCGAGCTCCTCGAGCTTCCCGTGCTCGAGCGTGACGACCCGGATCGACTGCTCGCGGGCGCTGCCGGGGCACTGACCGTCGACACGCAGGACGAGGTCCTTGACCGACGCCGAGTGGATCTTCGTCGCCGTGACCTCGCCGAGCGGCTTGGCGCCGCCGCTCAGGTGAAGGTGGGTGTGCGCGAGAGAAGCGAAGCCCTTGGGCTTCGGATCGAGCACGAACACCTCGAGGCTGGCCGCGGCGCACGCGCCGTCGCCCACGGTGGTGATCGCGAGGACCCGCTCGTCGTCGCTGTCTCCGTCGAGGTTCGCGGTGAGCACCTTCGCGGACGCGATCTCCTTGCACTCGGCGGGGCAGCTCCGCGAGACGCCGAGGAACTTCATCATGGCGTCCCATCGCTTCGACGGCGCGCCCTTGCCGAGGAGCTTCTTCACCTCGGCGTCGAGATCCTTGGCGGTGGCGTCGCCGAGGTCTTTGGCGGAGGCGCTTTCGACCGAGAGCAGGACGAGGAGCCCGAGGGACATACGGCGCACCCGGCAGTGGTAGCGCAATGCACGCGCGTCCGCTCGGGGCGTCGCTCGTAACGATGGCTGCGCGCCCTTGACATAGAGACGTTCGCGCGCAGATTGCGTGCGTTGTCTCGCAAGCAGGTGTCCGGCTAGAGCTCAATCCGCATTTCAGTTCAGCTGCCTGTTTGCGAGCACTCCCCCTGCGTGGCGGGGTGGTAGGAGCGGTTCCTACGCCGGGATAGCCTCCCGGAGAGGCTCGTTCGATTCGAGTCCCCGCACCCGAGGTCTCCGTCAGATTCGGGATCCTCCGCTTCGGTCGTTCGTTGTCGCGAACCAAGACCGAACCATCACGGAGGATTCGATGAAGAAGATCGATCGAGACGCGCGCGTGCGCGATCTCCAGGCGATCGAGGCGGAGATCCGCCCGATCAAACGACTGCTCGGCGCCACCTGGACGCGGCCGATGCACGAGGAACAACGCCGCCTGGTGTGGTTGCGCGCGCGCGCGACCGAGCTGTGTGCGACCATCGCCTGGTCGCGCGGGCGATTGCATTTTCGTCGCGCCGACTGGACCGACGAGAGGCTCCGCGCCTACCACGGAGAGATCGCCGCGCGATTCGAGGTGTCGCCATGAAGCTCGTCGACATCGGCGCGAACCTCGCGCACAAGTCCTTTCGCGACGATCTGCCCGCGGTGCTCGCGCGCGCCAGGGCAGGGGGCGTCGCACACGTCATCGTCACCGGCACCTCGGCCCTCGGCAGCCGTCGCGCGTGGGAGCTCGCGCGCGGCGACCGTTCGTTCCTCTCCTGCACCGCGGGCGTGCACCCGCACGACGCGTCGCGCTTCGGTCGCGACGCCGAGCTCGCGATTCGGGAGTTGCTCCGCGAGCCCGAGGTCGTCGCGGTCGGCGAGTGCGGCCTCGACTACGACCGCGACTTCTCGCCCCGCGACGCCCAACGTCGCGCGTTCGAGGCGCAGCTGCGGATCGCCGAGGAGACCCACAAGCCGGTGTTCCTCCACGAGCGCGCGGCGCACGAGGACTTCCTTGCGATCCTGCGCGGCGCGCGCGTGCGCGGCGTCGTGCACTGCTTCACCGGCGACGCCGCCGCGCTCGACGCCTATCTCGAGCTCGGGATGTTCATCGGGATCACGGGATGGATCAACGACGACCGCCGCGGGGCCCACCTGCGACCGCTGTTGGCGCGGATCCCCCGCGAGCGGCTCATGCTCGAGACGGACGCGCCGTTCCTCACGCCGAGGCCGCGCAAGGGGCGCAACGAACCAGCGTTCCTTCGCGACGTGCTCGGCGTCGTCGCCGCCTCGCTCGGGCGCACCGAGCAAGAGGTCGCGGCGGACACGACGAAAGCCGCCTCCGATCTCTTCGGGCTCGTGACGAGGGGCTGACCCTCGGCGAACCGGCAGCGTACCAGGCAGCGGTGTACGCTCGCGGCTCGATGATCGTCCTCCACCAATACGAGATCTCGCCCTTCTGCGACAAAATCCGACGGGTCCTCCGTTACAAGAAGCAGCCGTTCGAGACCCGCGAGGTCACGGTGTTCGAGGCGCTCGGCGCGCTCAAGAAGCGAAACCCCGCGGGCAAGGTCCCGTTCCTCGAGCGCGACGGCGAGGTCGTGTGCGACTCGAGCGAGATCGCGCTGTGGGCGGAGCGCGAGTTCCCCGAGCCGAGCCTTCGTCCCCAGAGACCGTGCCCAGCGCGCGCTCGTGCACGTGCTCGAGGACTGGGCCGACGAGTCGCTCTACTGGTACGAGGTCTACCTGCGCTTCGCGCTCCCGGCGAACGCGAAGGTGTGGGCGGCGGCGGTGGCCAAGCACGACGCGGCCCCGATCCGTCTCACCGCGCCGCTCACCGTGCCGCGCGCGATGGGTCAGGCGCTCCGGGCGCAGGGCACCGGTCGCAAGAGCGAGTTCACCGTGCTCCGCGAGCTCGAGCGCCACCTCGAGGCGGTCGAGGGGCTGCTCGGCGCGGCGTCGTATCTGGTGGGCGAGTCGCTGACGCTCGCGGACATCTCGGTGTTCGCGCAGCTCTATTGCGTCGGCGAGACGCCGGAGGGGCGGCGGGCGATCGACGGACACGAGAGCGTGCAGAAGTGGATGGCGCGGGTCGCGGCCCTCACCGACTGAAGCTCGACGCGCTCCACGGCTGCCGCGTGCGCAGCTCCTCGACCGGGAGCGCTCCCGACTCCATCGGCCCCGTCTTCGCGTCGACGATGCGATAGCCGAGCGTCCCGCGCCCGAGCGGCTGCGACTCCACGAAGATGCAGCGCAGCTCGCCCTCTTCGAAGCCGCACTGAGCCTGGATCGACTCGAGCAGCTGCTCGTGGTGCAGGTGTCCCTCGCCGAAGTTCCAGCCGAGCGCGAGGCCGGCGACGAGCTCGCCGTCGAGCCACTCGTAGTCCTCGAGACGATCGACCGCCCTCGGCACGAGCAGCGGGAGCGCTCGGCCGTGGAGGTGCATCAGCCGAAACGCCATCACCTTGCCGACCAGCCCCACCGACGTCGCGCGGTCGTAGAAGCGCGCGAGCTGGTCGTAGATCCACGGGCTGCTCGTCGTGAGTTTTGCGAGCTTGCGATACGACTCGCCGCGGAAGAGCCACACCGAGTAGGCCCAGTTGCCCGCGTAGTAGCGCATGGCGAGCAGGAACGAGATCCTCGACGGGAAGAGGTTGCCGAGGAGCGGCAACAGCACGCACATCACGAAGAGGAACGGCGCGACGAGGAGGTCCACCGAGCGAATCGAGATCTCGGGGTGCGCGAAGAACAGCGCGAACCCGCCGTAGACCACCATGAAGTTCCACTCGATCGGCACGCCCATGGGGACGTTGCTCGTGATGTAGCCGTGGAGGAGCAGCATCAGCACGATCGCCACGACGGGCGTGGTGCCGAGCGGCGTGACGAGGAACGCGATCGGTACCAGCAGCTCGAGCGCGGTGCCGAAGTGGGAGATCGCGGTTGCGAGCGCGGACGGGCGGAGGTCGTGGGGGAAGTCGCGGTACATCCGGCGGCGGAGCCAGGGGAACCGGGTGAACGGCCCGTTGCTGGTCATCACGCACGCGACGGTGGGGAAGTGGTGGTTGAGCTTGGAGAACCCGGCCCAGAACCACAGCGCGATCTGCACGGCCATCGCGCCGGCGATCCACTGCGACGCGAACGCGAAGCAGACGATCGTCACCCAGTAGTGCTCGGCGCGCGCGGCGAGGAAGAGCGTTTTGTCGAGCACGCCGAGCAACGGCACCAGCACGACGAGCGGGAGGAAGTCCCGCGGCGTCGGCGCGCGCAGGCAAAGGACCCACACAGCCGCGCCGAGCAGCGTCGCGTACAGCGTCACGTCGAAGACGCCGCGCGTGCGGCCGAGCCCGCGAAGCAGCGGCAGCTTGGTGGTGCCGGGACGGAGGAAATAGAGGAAGCCGCCGACCGGCGGGAAGTAGCGACCAGTGAGCGGGCCGCTGCCGCAGCCGAGGCCGAGGACCTCGAACAACATGCTCCACACGATCGCCTTCTGGAACGCGATCGGGTGCAGCCACGGCAGCCCGAAGCAGAACGCGCGCCACGCGCCGATGTAGAGCGCGACCTTCAGCGCGTAGACGAGGAACACGGCGAGCGGCGTGCCGTAGCCCTGGAGCGCCCAGGCCGCGCACACCATGCGACCGCGCTCGTCGAGCGGCTTCTTCACCCACTCGAGCGGGGCGTACGGCGGCGGCGTCGGATCGAGGAGCCCCACCCCCCCAGTGCTACAACACGCGCGTGCCGGGCGCCGTGATTCCGACCGCGTTGGGGCCGCTGGGGCTCGAGTGGACCGAGCGCGGCCTGTCGCGGGTGCAGCTCCTCGACGAGCGACCGCTCGGGGGCGAGCGCTCCGCGTGGGGCGAGCGGCTGGCCGCGCACCTCGCGGGCGAGCACGTCCGCTTCGACGATCTACCGGTCGACGAGTCCACGTGGAGCCCCTTCGCTGCGCGGGTGTACCGCGCGGCGCAGTCGATCCCGCGCGGCGAGACCCTCACCTATTCGCAGCTCGCCCGCGAGATTTCCACCGTCAACGCGCGCGCGGTCGGCGTGGCGCTCGGCAGGAACCCCATCCCGATCGTCGTCCCCTGCCACCGCATCGTCGGCAAGGACGACTGCGGCGGGTTCTCCGCGCCGGGCGGCAACTCCACCAAGGCGCAGCTCCTCGCGATCGAGGGCGGCGCGCTCGACGACGAGACCCACCGCGTCGCGCGGCGGCACCTCGTCCGCGTCGATCCAGCGCTCGCACCGTTCGTGAAGGCGGTGCCGTGCACGCTGCCGGTGCGGGCCAACGGCAACCTGTTCCGCACCATCGTCCGCGCCATCGCCGGCCAGCAGCTGTCCACCAAGGCGGCGGCGACGATCTTCGGCCGGGTCGAGACCGCGCTCGGCGTCGCGTCGCGGTGGTCGAGCGACGCGCCCGCGCGCATCCTCGCAACCAGCGACGACGTCCTGCGCGCCGCGGGCTTGTCCGGCGCGAAGACGGCGTCGCTGCGCGATCTCGCCGCGCGCGTCAGCGATGGACGCCTCGATCTCGAGCGCCTCGTGCGCTTGCCCGACGAGCGCGTGATCGAGGCGCTCCGCGAGGTCCGCGGCATCGGCCGCTGGACGGCGGAGATGCTGTTGATCTTCGATCTCGGTCGCCCCGACGTGCTCCCGGTCGACGACCTCGGCATCCGCAAGGGCGCGCAGAAGGTGTGGGGGCTGCGGGCGTTGCCGGCGGCTCCGGCGATCGTCGCGCGCGCCGAGGCGTGGCGGCCATTTCGGTCGATCGGCAGCTTCTACTTGTGGCGCGCGCTGGAATAGCGAGCATCGAGCGATGCACAAGATGCAGATCGGCGCGCTCACCCTCGTCGCGTGCCTCATCGGGTGCTCGCCCGACGGCGCTCCAGCCGCGAGCCCGGACGCCGGTTGCTCCGTCTTGTTCGGACGGCCGAACGACATGACCGGGCTGACCGCCGAGCAGTGTCAGCCGCGCTGCGCGTGCGGCGCCGACGCGTTCGTCTCGCCCGACTACAGCGCGCGAGAGATCGACGATCTCCGGGCGTGGACGCTGCTCGATCCGCCGGGTGCGCTCACCGCGGATCCGTATGCCTCGCCCGCCCCGCCGCCGTCCGGTCCGGACGTCGTCTGCGCGGTGGTCAAGAGCGGCGGCGCTCGCGACTATCGCCTGGCGACGTTCCCCTCGGCGGACGAGGCGCGCGCGAAGGGGGCGGTGCCGACCCACTTCGGCGCGTGCGGGGTGTGCTCGCCGCTGGTCGATCTCGCGGTGTACATGCAGCACAACGATCTGACCCAGCCGGTCCGGGAGTGCGGCGTGAGGTTCTTCAAGGGCCCCGCGGCCGAGCACATCCGCTGCCTGCAGGACCTCGGCTTCGACTACCCGTGCGCGCAGATCTGGTACTTCAACACGGTGAACACGCGCACGGCGTGCAGCGCGCCCTGCGTTGCCGCGCTCGGCAAGCCGTACCACCTCGAGGACGGCGGCCTGAACGATTGCCTCGTGTGCGACGAGGAGAAGAGCGGGCCGGTGTTCAAGGCGGTGGCCGGTCGTACGCGTCGCAACACCGGCCTGCCCAACGCGATGTGCCGTCCCTGCAGCGAGGTCCGCCCGCTGACGCACGCGTACCGCTAACGCCTACTGCGGGACGACGGTCACCTCGTACGTCTGCGTCGTGCACTCCGCCCGGATCGTCACCCGGGTCTTGCCGGCCCGCACCGCGACGAGGACGAACTCGCGCTTCGCGCCGTGGCGCCCGAGTCGATGCTCCCTCAGCACGTTGGGATCGGCGATCTCCAGGGCGGGTGGGGACAGCGGATCGCACGAGTCCGACACCGACACGCCGAACGCGACGCCGCTCGAGACGGTGATCGCGTGCTGGTCGTCCTTGCTCACGACCTCGAGCCTGCGGGCCGGCGGCGCGCTGGTGATCGGGTACAGCACGGCGCGCTTCGGTGCGGGCGCGGCGGGGCACCCGAGGGCCGCGCACGCGAGGAGCAACAGGAGCTGCCTCACGGTTGCACCTCGATCGTCCACTCGGTCGAGAGCCCGAGCGCCGCGAGCTTGACCTGGCTCGGCCCCGGCGAGCGCGCGACAACGCGGTGGAAGCCCGAGACCGAGTCCGGAACGATCGCGACGCTGTTGCCGGCGACGGTGGTCTCGAGCTTGAAGTTGCCGATCAGCGGCTGTCCCTTCGCGAACGGCTCGACCGAGACGAGCAGCTCGTCGTGCACGAGCAGCTTCACCGAGCTCTGCACCCGGCCGAGCAGCGTGCCGGCGGACGAATAGCGCAGGATGCGCAGCTCGGTCGCGGGCTCGACCCACAGGTGGAGGAAGTCGATCACCGTCTTGTCGGGGCCGAGGAAGAGCACCGCGCTCAAACCCGCGCCCACGGCCCGCAGGTGCGAGCCGTCGAGGACGAGCACGGAGGGATCCGCGGTCTCGAGCGTGGTCGGCGGCCCCGAGCTGCCGGCGATCTGGTAGCGCACGTCGAGCTCGAGCGTGCTCCCGAGCGCGATCGGCGCGTCGAGCTTCTGTCCGACACAGGCCAGGCTCAGCGCCCCGCACTGCGGGCGCGCGGGCATGACCGCCATGGAGCTCGCGTCGGGGCGCCCGCCGGCGCCGCCGCATCCGAGGGCGACGACCGCGGCGAATGGAACGAACGCGGCGGGCAGCCTTCGCATGGACGGAAGCCTACCGCGAACGGCCGAAGCTTCGTCATACGCAGGTCGGCCTGCCCCCGCAGATCCACCCGCTCCGTGAGCGTTCGCGCCGCGCGCGGGCCTCGGGGCCGTTCCACAGGAGCGCGAGCGGCGTCGAGAGCACGTTGCCCACCACGGGATCGGTGAAGTCGTCGATCGCGACGTCGCCGTTGGGGAGGATGCACGCACGCTCCCACGCCGCGCGACACGGGTGAATCGTCGTTCGGTTGGCGAACTCGTCGGCTTCGACGAAAGCGCGGGAGGTCGCGTCGAGCCGGCAGCGCCAGACGGGCTCCGGCGCGAAGTGATCGACGGCGACGAGGCCGAGGGTCCGCGCGCGCTCCAGCGCCGCCGCGACGCGCGCGCGCACCCCTTCGTCGGTGGGGCGGACCAGCTCGTCGCGCGCGAACGGCGTGGCGGCGACGGGCTCCTCCAGCTTGATCCAGTCGACGCCGAGGCGGGCGGCGAGCTCCACGAACGCCACCAGCTCCTCGAGGTTGGAGCGGAGGATGACGTAGGAGAGGCCGATGCGCAGGTCGAGCCGCTGCTCGTCTCGCAGGCGCACGGCGTCGCGTACGTTCGCGCAGATCGCGTGCAGCTCGCCGCCGATGCGGATGCGGTCGTTCGTGGCTGCGGTCGCGCCGTCGAGCGAGACGAACAGGGAGCGCACCCCGTGCGCGCTCAGCCGCTCGGTCATCGCGGGGCGCAGCAGCTTTCCGTTGGTCAGCAGGTGGACCATGGCGTCGCTGCGTTCCTCGCGAATCGCGGATAGCACCTCGAAGAGCATCGGGCTCGTGAGGGACTCGCCTCCGTGCACGAAGCCGAACCACGAGGCGTGGGCGAGGTCGTCTCGAAGCCGCTCGAGGACGGCGTGGCTCAGCGTGCGCGCCGTGCCGTCGGCGGTCTTCTGCGGCGCGAGCGTGAGGCAATGCGCGCACCGTAGGTTGCAGCGCTCGGTGATCGCGAAGTCGAGGCGCAGCGGGCGACCGGCGACCGCGGCGCTCGCGGCGGCGAAGTCTCGATCGCGCAGCACCGGCAGCGCGTGCACGAACGCCCCGCGCCGCGCGCGCTGCTCCGTCGACCGCGACCGGCGCACCACAACGCCGGCGTTGGCGCCGAGGTGGAGCGTCTGACCCTCGACGCGCGCCTCCCCCGCCGCGACCAGCAGCTCGAGGCTCGCGAGCTCGTCGTCCTCGAGGTCGAGCTCGAGCGGGTCGTCCGAGGCGTTGATCGCGACGTCCACCGTGCTCCCCGCCCGACGACGGAAGACCAGGAGCGGCCCCTCCGCGTGCAACACCTCACACGTTCCGCGGGCGAGCGCGGGCTCGCGGGCGCGGAGGTGGAGGAGCGTGGCGACGAACGCGCGGGCGGGCTCGTGGCGCGCGCGCTCGTGCCAGGGCATGGTCATCCGATCCGACCACGCCGCCTCGAGGTCCATCGCGACGTCGGGGGACGACAGTCCGAGCTCCTCTCCGTAGAGCAGCGCCGGAACGCCGGGCGACGAGAGGAGCAGCAGCAGGCCGAGCGGCGTTCGCGACGCATCGCCTTGACGCCGCGCGATCGAGGCGAAGCGCGGGTGATCGTGCGTGGAGAGGAACCGCACCGCGCTCCCCTCGGACGTGCCGCGCGTGAGCTCGGCGCGTCGCAGTCCGAGGGCGAAGTCCGCCGCGTCAATCGAGCGTTGCGCGACGAACTGTGTCGCGAGCGCGTGGAACGCGAAGTCGGTCGCGAGGTCGACCGCACCCGAGAACCGCCATGCGTGCGGTGGAACCACCTCGCCGAGGACGATCGCCTCGGGGCGCAGCTGCCGCAGGCGCGTCCGCACCGCGCGCGCGAGCTCGAGCGGGACGTCGGCGATGGCGTCGAAACGAAAGCCGTCGACGCCGAGCTTCGCGAGGTGCTCGACCGTCGCGAGGGCGAGCGCGCGCACCTCGGGGTGCTCGAGATCGAGCAGCGGCGCGTCGCTGCGGTGGCCGTAGTGCCGGAGCTCCGCGCCGTGCCACTGGAACCATGCGGCGTAGCGCGAGGCGCGCCCGTGCGTTCGCACGTCCTCGTAGGGCGCGAACCCACGGCCGACGTGGACGAACGAGAAATCGAGCAGGCAACGCATGCCGCGCGCGTGAACGCCGTCGAGCAGGCGCGCGAACGCCTCTTCGCCGCCGAGCGCGGGATCGACGCGGAGAGGATCGACGAGATCGTAGCGGTGGCAGCTCGCTGCGAGCTGCACGGGCGTGAGGTACAGCGTGTCGACCCCGAGCGCGCGGAGCTCGTCGAGCGAGGCGGTGATGCCGTCGAGGTTCCCGCCCGCCGGCGCGTCGCGGCCCGGGTCGCTCCACGCGCCCTCGGGCACCCGGCGAAAGCGATCGACGAAGATGGTGTAGACGTTGCGAAGCGGCGCCCGCGCCTCGCGCGGTGCGGTTCGACACCAACGCAGCGGCTCGCCGACGGGCGCCCCGTCGACCTCGAACGCGAGCTCCACCGCGTCGCTCGAGGTGGGCAACACCGCGCGGAGCACGCGGTGCTCGTCCTCTTCGGCGAACGGCTCGCACTCGACCGCTACCAGCGGATCGGTCGGGTGCTCGCGGTAGCGCACGCGGAGCTGCGCGCCGTGGCCGCGGCGGAGCGCTGCGAACAGGTGCAGCGTGCCGTCGGCGTGCTCGTGCACGCACGGGGCCGCCGGCGCGAAGAGGAGTGGCTCCGGCGTGCCGCCGACGGAGAGCACGTTGTTGCGCACGCCGTCGACGCTGCGCGTTCGACCCGAGGGCTCGAGCCACGCCCCGTCGAGCCGAACCTTGTACGCGTACAGACCCGTGGGGAGGGCCTCCTCGAACAGACCCTCCGGTAGCACGCGCGGGTGCAGCCAGTCGGTGAGCTCACCGAAGAGCTCGCTGCCGCGGGGGAGCTCGAGGCGGATCGGAGCCACGCCCCACTGTCTCCGTCGCGGCCGATCAGGGCAAGGGCTTGAACGTGGCGGCGCCGCTGCCACGCTCGAAGAGGCTCACCTGCCCGCACTTCGCGAAGTGATTGGCCGACGGGTAGGGCGCGCCGGGTTGGGCTACGTCTCCCTCCCAGCCGGGGCCGTTGGAGATGAAGCTCTTCGCCTCGAACCAGCGGGTGCCGTCGGGCGCCGCGAAGGCCCTGGTGCAGTCCATGTCGACGTCGAGCATCCACAGGTGCGCACCCACGCCGTTGAGCTTCTCGAGGCCGTAGCCGTCGACGGCGACCGATTTCGGCGCGCCCCACGAGGAGGGCCAGGCGTTGGTCGTCCAATCGGCCGCGGTGCCCTGCGCGAGCCCGCTCGACGAGGAGACGAGCTGCGATCGTTCGCGGCCATACCAGTCGAGGAATGCGTCGCCGAGCTTCCACGCGCGGGTGGTGGGGTTCCGCAGGTTGCGGTGGAAGATGGGGAGGGCGCAGGCGTAGTTGGGCGCGCCGTCGTCGCTCTGGCACACGACGCCACGAAGCCTCTTCGACGCCTCGTGATCGATGCCGCCGCGGATGAAGAGATCCTGGCCCGGCGAGGTCTCGCCCTTGATGAAGACGACCGTGCGCTGGAGGTGCTTCTCGAGCGGCTCTTTCGCCTCGGTGCCGAACGCGAAGTTGCTGCCGGCGCCGCTCGGGTTGTCCCACTTCTCGCGGACGAGGATCCACTCGCCGTCCTTGTATTTGCGCTCGGTGACCTCGCCGTAGGTCGGGTACTTCGCGACGAGGTACGTCTTGACGTGGAAGTACATCGCGACCCGGGTCGCGTCGTCCGGCACGTGAAGCCTCGTCTCCTGCGTGTTGCCGTAGCGCGCGTACGGCAGCGGGCTCCTGGTGAGGGCCTCCTCCCGAAAGCCGCCGCCGAAGTCGTAGCCGACGCTGATCACGTGGATGACCTCGCCGAACACGTCGCTCTCGTAGGTGCCGAACCGCGGGTTGTAGGTCTTCACCCGGCCGACGCGGCGGTCGATCGAGCCGCTGTCCACGAGTCGGTCCGCCCGCCCGTCTGCGTAGGCGACCACGAGCTCGGAGCCGGCGACGGGCTCGCCGCGCTCGAGGACGCGGCTCTGCGGGCCGTCGCTGCCGAGGTCGAAGTAGACGTGTTTGTTCGGCAGCTCGCCGCCGAACACCGGCGTCTCGGCCAGCGTCTCGCGGCCGGTCTTCTTGCCGTCGGCGCTCGTCCCCACGATCGTCGACCGCATGCCGGTCGCGCCCTTGGGCACGACGATCGACTCGATGCGCGCGTCGGGCCAGCCGTAGCTCGAGCCCTCTGCCTTCCACGACGTGATCTTGACGGTCTCGGTCGACAGGGTCGCGCCGCCGTGGAGCCACGTGATCACGAGGCTCACGTTGCTGCTCGAGAGGTTCTCGGGAGTGACGCTCCCGGCTTCGTCCTGCACGAGCGGCAGGATGACCCACCCGGGGATCTCCAGCGTGAGCTTCTGGCCGACGCGCACGAACTCGTCGGTCGTCGTCTCGCCGACGGAGAACTGCTTCTGCGGCGCGCCGCTCCCCGAGTAGTAGAAGTCGAGTCGCAGCGTGGCCGCGCCCGGGCTCGGCACCGAGTAGGCCGCGGACTTCGCGGCGACCGCGTGCTCGTAACCGTCCTCGCCGCGATCGGCGGGAGCACAGTGGACGTTCCCTTGCGCGAGCGCCGCGCCGACGAGCGCAGCCGCAGCCCTGCGGACGGTGATCTTGACCATGGGTGGGCTTAGTAACGCATATGTGAGTTACTAGCAACGCACAGTGTGCGCGGCGGAGATTTCCCCGGAATCCGCGCCACTTTTCTCGACGGTTTCTCGGCGGTGCGACAACCCATGGTGAAGGCCCGTGTGGAGCATCCGAGCGGAATCGAGTAGTGCACGAGCGTGCGGAGACGTTGGCTCTTCGGCGCGGCGTTGGCCTCGCTCCCGGTGGTGTGCGCAGCGGCGCCCGCTCGCCCCGACGCGCGGCTCGAGTTCCACGGGGACGCGTCCGACAAGAGCTGCCCCACCGAGACCGAGTTCCGCGATCGCGTCGTCTCGCGCCTCGGCTTCGATCCCTTCGTCGCCTCGGCCACGCAGACCATCGAGGTTCGATTCCGCGACGACAAGCAGAAGGTCCGCGCCGAGGTCGCGCTGCGTGCGCCCGCGGGCAACGTGGTCGGCAGGCGCGAGCTCGCCGCGCCGCGCAGTCAGTGCGGCGAGC
>JALHOE010000032.1 GCA_022843175.1 Deltaproteobacteria bacterium | reverse complement strand
CCGGGGACTGCGGCGAGCGCGGTGGCGCGCGCCGCCTCGAGCGTGACCTTGGGCTTGGACGGCTCGGCTCGCACGGTGCTGCCAATGAACAGCGCGGTCGCGAGCCCAAGGGCTCCGAGACCGCCGCCGATGATGTGCTTCTTCGTCATGACTCTCTCCTGGTTTGCGGGCCGATCGCACCCACAGCGACCATAGGATCAAGCGCGAGAAGCGCTCGTTAAGAGAGCATGAAGCCCGGCGAAGAACCTCAGCCGCCGCCACAGGTACGGTCCGGCTGGCAGTAGCCCTTCGGACCGCAGTGATCGTTTCGGGTGCACTCCTGGCAAACGCCGCTCGCAACATCGCAGTGCAACGACAGCGCCGTGCAGTCGCTCTCTTTGGAGCACTTCGTGGTGCATACGTGGCCGAGCGGATCGCATGCGGGTGCGTCACTCGGGCAGTCCGCGGACGTGAGGCACTCGACGCACGTCTTGCTCATCGGATCGCAGCGCCCGCCCTTACACACGCTGTCGGTCGTGCACTCGACGCAGGTACTCGTCGCGGGATCGCAAACCAGCGGCGCCATGCATTTCAACGTCGCGCTGCACGCCCTCGTGCACTCGTGCACGGCGTCGCAGACCGCGCCGGGTCCGGGACAATCCGCGCTCGTGACGCACGAGACGCACGTTCCCGAGGCGCTATCGCACAACAGGCCAAACGCGGAGCAGTGCGCGTTGCTCGTGCAGCCGCGACACAGGCCGGTTGTGGTGTCACAGCGAGGAGTCGCACCGCCGCAGGTGTCGTCGCTCTTGCAGGGGCCCCCGGTGTCCGCCACTGGGGTGCCGGTGTCGTCAGAGGACAGCGAGTCGGAGGCTGGAGAGTCGGCGGTCGGAGAATCAGAAGCGGCCGAGTCGAGGTCTGTGCCGTCAGCAGCGGCGTCCCCCGAGCCATCGCTAGCGATCACAGCTCCGCCACATCCGGCAGCCGCCGCCAACAGCCAACCGCAACCCCAGAATGCGCTCCGGTAGATCATCTTCAGGCGTATCTGCCGCTCGGGGGCAAAACCTTCATCGGTCAGAGAATGCGTGCTCCTCGCCGCTACGTGTGGCCGAATGAAGGCTTCGGAGGCAGCCGGCAGAGATTCAGAATAGACCGTCACGCCCGAGGGAGAATCCCATGACGAACCATATGCTCTTCATCGCCGCCGTCGCGACGACGCTCACCACGGCTTGCGCACGCAAGGCCACCATCGAGACCTCCAGGGTGCAGGGGACGCTCGCCGCGTCGTCGTTTCCCTCGGCGCCCCGCGCGGTGGAGGCGACGGATGAGCGCGGCAAGCGCGTTCGGTCCGCAGTCGCCCCCGATGGGAGCTTCCGGCTCGAGCTCCTTCGGGGCCACACCTATGCGCTCGCGGTACTGCTCACTTCGGGGGCCGATCCGGTTGTCTTTCCGCGAGCCGGAAGCAAGCGCCTCGACACCACCTTCCGGATCAAGACCGGCGGGGCACTCGTCTCGCTCGGGGCGGTCCGGCACCTCACCGCAGCTCCGAGCGGTGGCTTCGTGATGTCTGCGAAGACAACCCTGGCTGTCACGCTCACGACAAGAACCTCGGGTGCCATGGCGGCTGGCGAGGGCGCGGCGGGTGAGTGCGTCGACGGCAACGTCAAGGGGACCGGCGCCCCCTGCGCCGATGATGATGCGAAAGCATCCTGCGATGAGGGCGTCGAGGGCGAAAACGAGACTGAGCTCGAGAGCGAGAGTGAAGCCGGGGGCGATGCGCCCGAAGCGACCGACGCCGATCCCACGAAGTCGATGGCCGTTGCCGAGCACAATGCACCCGATCAGGTGGACGGCTGCAACGACGGCTTCGATGGAGAGCAGGAAGGCGAGCACGAGGATTGATGGGGGGAGCCGCCGTCCCAACGCCCCGTCGCGAGCGCGAGCTTTCCTGGATGCTCGCGGGCGTTGCTGCGTTCTCGATCGGCGCTCGGCCCGCGCGCGCTCTGGCCGGAGCTTGCGTCGATCCGCGTGTTCGGCTGGAGGGGGAGATCGATTCGAAGTGGATCGAGCCCATCGTGCGGGTCTGTGAAGATCTCGCAAAGATGCCGGGCGTCGACTCCGCGGCGCGCCTGCGCATCATTGCCAGCGGAGATCAGATCATCGTGATCGTCACGCTCGAGGACGGACGGACGGCGGTTCGACGGCTGCAAGCGGGAGCTGATCTGCGCACGACCGTCGAGGCGCTGATGACGGTGCCTCCATCGCCGAAGCCGGAGGTAGAGGCGCCGCCCGTCGCGATCCCCGAGCCGCCCCGGACGACGCTGCCCGCGCAAGAGCCGGCGTCCGCGGCCGCTGCCCCGGCGACAACGACCATGGAGATCGGCGTCGCCGTTTCGGGGCGGCTCGCCAACCGGCCGACGTATCTGTCGCTGGGATCGTCAGCGTACGCCGGACTGCGTGTTGGTCGTTGGCTGGTCGGGGTGAGCGCGCGCTGGGACGCGGTGCAACGGCCCGCACGTCGCTCGACACTGGAGGGGCTCGCGATGGATAGTTTCGGGACCGGCTTCTTGGTCGCCGGCCGAGTCGCGGGTTCCAATGCGGTTGCCCTCGACGTCGGAGCGACCACGCTCCTGCTCGTCGAGTCGCAGAGTCACGTCAAGGACGGCGATGATCGTGCCGGCTCGGCGACCGACGTGCGACTCGGCGTCGTGGGGCGCGTGCACCTCGGTCCGCGCGCGCTCCGTTTCACTGTCGCCGTCGACGCCGAGATCTCGCCCTCCCGCACCCGACGCACGATCCGTATCGACGAAGCGTTGCCGCCGCTTCCCGCTTGGAGCATCGGTCTCGGGCTCGGCGCCACGTGGGGCGGGCGATGAAGGCTGCGATCCGCAAGCTGCGCGGCTTGCCGTCACCGTCCACAGGTAGTGCGGCCGATGATGCGCGAGACATCGCGCGCGTGGCGCGCGGCGACATCGGTGCGCTCGGCGCGCTGTACGATCGGCACGCGCTTGCGTTGCTTGGCTTCGCCACGCGCGCGCTCTCGGCTGTCGAGGCCGAGGATGTCGTGCAGGCCACCTTCGTTCGCGTCGTTCGCATCGCCGGAACGTTCCATGCTGACGCGGAGTCGGCACGGCCGTGGCTCTTCGCGATCGCTGCGCGGGTGATCCAGGAGAGACGCCGTTCCCTCCGTCGCTTCGCCGCCGCGCTGCTCGCCTTCGCGGGGCAGGGGCGCACGGCAACCGTCGAGCCGCCGGAGTCCCGTACCGATCTTGAGCGAGGGCTGGCGAAGCTCTCGCACGCCAAGCGGATAGTGCTCCTGCTCTCGGAAGCGGAAGGCTTCACCGCGGAGGAGATAGCGGCAATGCTCTCCATCCCAGTCGGCACGGTGTGGACGCGGCTTCATCACGCGCGACGCGAGATGCGTCGCTTCTTCGAGGAGGGGCCATGAAGTCGTCGAAGTGCGCGCGAGCCTGGGAGATCGAGGCGGGTCGTGACGGCCGCCTGCAGGGCCGCGCGCGAGAGAGCGCCGAGGAGCATGCTGAAGCGTGCGTCGAGTGCGGCCGAGAGCGTCGCTTCATGGAGCAGCTGGGGCGTCAGCTTCGCGAGATCGAGGCCACGCGCGACGATCTTGCGCTGCGACGGCTGCGGAGGGAGACGCTCGAACACGCCGACCGCGTGGCGTCCGGACGTCCGCCGCGTCGTCCCCCGAAGTGGCTTGTGCCGATCATCGCAATCGTCGCAGGGTTGAGTGCGACCGTGTGGTGGCCGAGGGCACAGCCCGCGAACACAGCAAGGCCCGAGGCATACCTGACTGTGTCGACCCCCGGCGGCACGGCCAGGTGGCACCGGAGACAGAGCGAAGGCCGAGATGTGATCACGCTGAACGAAGGAACCCTGCGGCTCCTCGTCCGACGGCGTGTCGAGGACCCCCGAGTCTTCGTGAACGTGCCCGATGGCATTATCGAGGACGTCGGTACCGCCTTTCGGGTCACTGTGCGCAACGGCAGGACCGTCGAGCTGGCCGTCGAAGAGGGCGAGATCATTTTTCATCGCAGTGGGCTCTCGGAAGTGCGGGTTGCTGCAGGTCACTCCTTCGGGCCGGTCGACGCAGTGCCGTCGACGACAGCACAACCGATCGCTTCGTTGAACGTTGTGCCGATCACCGGCCCGCACGGCTCGCTCGCGAACGTTGCCGTCGCTGCTACTTCGGCCCCTGTGTCTGCGTCGGTCACGCCAGCTGAAGAGGATCTGTCATACCTCCGCGTTCTGGGCTTGCTGCGCGATGGCAAGCGGGTCGAAGCGCGACTCGCAGCCAAAGACTATCTCGATCGCTTTCCGAACGGCTTCCGTCGTCGCGAGGTCGAGCAGATCGCGAAATAGCGACCGCAGAGCTCGACGACGTTTGAGCGCCGCGACGTCTTGAGTGTATTCGCGGTGCAAGGCGATCGCGCGCCACGCGCATTCTCGGAGCGGATCGCAAAACACTCCGCCTCAGGCTGAGAGCATTTGGGAGCGATCATCACCGGAGCAGGGCGGTGGAGCCGAGCTGAGCTAGCAGAGGTGGTCCGCTGCGCTACGCGCTGGAGTCCCGCGCGCCTCGGACGCGTTCGAGCATCCGATAGAAGCTGGGGCGCGCAACCTCCGCGAGCTCTGCGGCGCGACTCACTACCCCTCTTGCCCTATCGAGGACTCGCGGAAAATACGACTGCTCGAAGCGGTCCATCGCGATCCGACGCGCCTCGTGGAAGGGCAGGTTCGAGAGATCCTCGCCCGCGGGGAGCGTGGCGCGGCTGGGCAGAAAGAGCGTGTCGCTCTCGCCGAAGATCGCGTAGCGATCGATGACGTTGCGGAGCTCGCGCGCGTTCCCCGGCCAGGCGAAGGAGCGGAGCAAGGCGACGAAGTCCTGCGGTAGCTCGGCGTCCGGATCGTTGCGAAATTGGAACACACGGGCGAGGGGCTCGATGTCCTCGGGCCGATCGCGGAGGGGCGGAATCGTGAACAGCGCGACGGCCAGCCGATAGAAGAGATCACGCCGGAAGGTCCCATTCTCGACGGCGTCGGCGAGATGTCGATTGGTCGCTGCGACGATGCGAACGTCGACGGGTTTAACCACCCTCGAACCGAGGGGCCGTACTTCCCGCTCCTCGAGCACGCGGAGCAGCTTCGGCTGCAGCTCGAGCGGTAGCTCGCCAATCTCGTCGAGGAAGAGGGTGCCTCCGGCCGCCTCTTCGAAGAGACCACGTCGCGACGCATGGGCGCCGGTGAAGGCGCCGCGTTCGTGACCGAACAGCTCACTCTCGATGAGGTTTGCTGCGAACGCTCCGCAGTTCACCGCGATGAACGGGCCACGCCCGCGCGCCGAGCTGGAGTGGACCGCCCGCGCGAGGATCTCCTTCCCGACGCCACTCTCGCCTTCTAGCACGACCGTCACGTCGCTTTGCGCCGCTCGCTCGAGGAGCGCAAACAGGTGGCGCATCGCCGGCGATACACCGATGGCTTCACCGAACTGCGCGCCTGGCGTAACAACGAGGTCGGTGGTGTCCTTGTCGAGCTGCACCACCAGCGTGGTGGCGCCGAGCGTGAGGGTAGTCGAAGACGTCAGCAGCGCGTCGCGGACCTGGATTCCCCCAATTGCAGTGCCGTTGCGGCTGCCCTCATCGCGGACTCGAATGCCGGCGGACTCCAAAGTGAGCCGAACATGCTCGCGGGACACGGTTGAGTCGCTGAGGCGAAGATCCGCGAGTGGGCCGGTTCCGACAACGAAGTTCGGCACCTCGACACGTATCGCTATCCCTGCGTCGGGACCCTCGCGCACCTCGAGCAGGGCAGCGCGCACGGGATAGACGGTTGCGTCGGCCGTGAAAACCTGGGTGACCATTCGCGTCCGAACGAAGCACGAGTCACGCCGCGTGGTATGTCGAGCGCGACCATGACGGAGGGCACAGGTCGCTGACGAGCTCGCCGAGCGCTTTGGCCGAGGCGAGCGCGACGGCCTCCTCGATGGCATCTGCGAGCTCAGCCGTCGTGCTGAAGCGGCGCTCCGGCTCCATCCTCGTGGCGCGGGTGATCGCGCGCGCGAGCGAGGGAGGCGCGGTCGCGGGGCAGAGCGCTTGACGCATCACGATGCCCAGCGCGTAGACGTCGGTGCGCGCATCGACGTGCCCGCCGGCGAGTTGCTCCGGCGCCATGTACCCGCGCTTGCCTCCGCCGAATCGGGCGCTGCTGCCCTCCCTGGACGTGCGCGCGATCCCAAAGTCGCTGATCTTCGCGAAGCCGTCGATCCCGCAGAGCACGTTGTGAGGAGAGACGTCGCGGTGCACGAGCCCGAGAGGGTGTCCCCGGTCGTCTATCGCGGTATGGGCAGCGTGCAACCCGCGGGCGATGTGAGTTCCAATCCGAGCCACGATTTCGACGCTCAATCCCTCGCGCTTTGCGAACATGAGATCGCGCAATGAAGCGCCCTCGATGAGTGGCATCACCTGGTAGACGACGCCGTGATCCTCGGCGAGGTCCAACACCTCGACCACGTTGGTGTGACGGATGGACGCCGCGATGTGAGCCTCGCGCAGGAACATGCGGCGGTACAACGGTTTGAGGGCGTGCTCGGTGCGGATCGTCTTCATCGCCACCAAACGACGAAACCCGTGGCCGCCGTTCTGGCGTGCGAGCCAGACCTCGCCCATTCCTCCGCGACCGATCGGTCGGATCAGCTCGTAGCGCCCGAGCCAGGACCCGGGCAACATCGGCGAGGGCAGGTCTGGGGTGCATGACTCGTCGTCTCGATTGAAGGTCATCGTGGACATGCGTGAAGCATGGCACCTTGATCGCTCCATCGGCAGTGAACGACGCCTTTTCTGCGGCAGAGGCGCCGACTGTAGCACCTCGTACACCGTCTCCCGCGAGAGACGCTTCTCCTTGTAGACGTCATCGGTATCGAGCGAAGTCCGCGAAACTCTGCGAGTGGCTATGCGGACTCGAGGTTGCTGATGCCACGCTCCCATGCGTATCCACAACAGCCTCACGGCTCTCGCGTTCGTCGTGCTTTCTTCTTGCGCGGGTGGCGGTAGCGCTCCCGCACCCGAGGGCGTGCGGGAGATCCCGGGGAATACGACCGACGACAGCGCGCCGGCGCAGCCTCCGGCCTCACCCCCGACGGTCGCCACGCCGCAGGAGACTCGCCCACCTGCGAGCGACAATCCGCCAAACACCGACGCTGGTCTCACCGAGAGCGACGCCGTTGCGCTCCCGGTTGATTCCGCGCCTCCTCCGACTCCAGTCGACCCCGTAGCGCCGCTGCCCTCGTCTCCCGCGGCGGACGCGGCTCCATCTCCGGCGCCCAGTCCTCCGGCGGGAGTGACGACGGAGTACGCGCCGTACTTCTACACCTGGGGTTGGGAGAATTCCGCGTATCGGTTTACCTCTCTCGTCGGCATGCACAAGCAGACGGCGGTGCCCGCGGTGACGCTCGCCTTTGTGCTCGCGAACGGTGGTTGCAGCCCCACACGTTCGATCCAGTCCCACGCTGCTGACATCGTGGCCTACAAGGCGCTCGGCGGACAGGTGAAGGCCTCTTTCGGAGGTGCTGGCGGCACGTACCTCGAGAACGGGTGCACCGATGCGCCTTCTCTCGCGTCGGCCATCACGGCCTTCGTCGACGAGACGGGAATCAAGGACCTCGACTTCGACGTCGAGCAGAGCGTGGCGATGAATCCGACCGCGAACGCGCGTCGCAGCACCGCGCTGGCCACGGTTCAAGCCAGCCGCGGCATCAAGATCTCCTTCACCCTGCCGGCGATGCCGTCAGGACTAACCCCGGAAGCGACCGCGGTCGTGGGCTCTGCTGTCGCAGCGGGGATTGCCATCTCACACGTGAATCTGATGGTAATGGACTACGGGTCGAGCGTCAGCGCCGGTCGAAAGATGAGCGATCTCGCGATCGCATCTGTCGACGCGTGTGCCGCCCAACTCAAGACGATCCTCCCCACGCTCTCGGACGCCGCTGCCTACGCGATGATTGGAGCCACCCCGATGATCGGACAGAACGACGTCGCAGGCGAAGTCTTCACGCTCGCGGATGCGACCGCGCTCGTTGCGTTCGCCAAAGCGAAAAGGCTCGGCCTCGTGTCGTTCTGGGCCCTTCAACGTGACGAGGTATGTCGCGGCGCCGTCGATCTCGCGCTGTGCACGGGAGCTCAGACCGCGAGCAATCAGTTTCACAACATTCTCAAAACGGTGCGGTGATGCAGGTGGTGCGCTCATCAGAGTCCAATCGATAGCGAGGCCACACCGCCGCCGAGCTGCGGTTGAAAACCAATCCACACCGGTCGCTCCTTCAGCGACTGTTCGCGATGGATGTGCGGCACCAACACGCCGACGCCACCGCCGATCAACGCGCCGCCGATTACGTCAGTAGGAAAGTGGGCGCCTGCACGCACCCGCTCGTAGGAAGTGAAGGCGGTCACCAACAACCCCACCGCGAGAGTGATCCACGGCCGAGGGCTGCCCTTCGGTGCGCGAGCGAAGGCGAGATACGCCGCGGTCGCGGCGATCGCCGCGGTCGTCGAGGCATGGCCCGACGGAAAGGAGAGCGCCGAATCGGTCTCGGCGATGTCGGCCGCCTTGTCGCCGTAGAGCTGCATCTGCCTCTGCTGTTCGATGTACGCCCGCGGCCGGGGGCGACGAACGGCAATCTTCGCGAGGTTGGTGAGGCCCCCCGCGATCGCCGCGCTCTGGGCGTACAAGATGGCGTCGACGAGGAAAGCCTGCGTGCTCTCTTCGCGAACGCCGGTGACGATGGGGTCCACGATTGCGTAGGCTATCGCGCCATAGAGACCAAAATTCGAGAGCATCCCTGCGTTGCGATCAACGGTTTGTGTGATCGCCAAGCGATCGACCCCGGTGAGCTTCGAGCTCGACACGGGTTGCTGCGGCTTCAGCTCACCACTCGAGATGATGACCTGTGTGAGACCGACGAATCCGAACGCGACGACGATGATCGCGCCATCGGAGAGCGGATCGGCCACGAAGCGCATTTTCGTCGTTGGGGCCATCGCCGGTTTCGGCGCAAGTGAGGTCTTACGCTCCTCGGCACTCCCTGCGGCGATCGGAGGGGAGTCCTCCGAAGCCGATGCGATTGCGCTCGCCCATTTCGGGGCCGGTGCCGAAGATGCGGCCGGCGGTCCTTCGCTGGGGGGCTCCGCGGTCGCGCGCAACGCCAATCCGACGAGCGGAATGCCCACAGAGAAAACGGCGGCGACGTGACGTGCGCGGATCATCCTGCATCGATGCTATGTCCCTCGAATGCATCGCGATCGGACTTCCTGCTGGGAAAGAAACATCGCCCCGCCGGGGGGGAAGCGAAACCTTCATCCGAATCGGCACTCTTTCAGTTCGCCGCCCGAGACACAGATCGGCTTCCCGCTCCGAAAGCCGACATATCGGTAGTGGGGTCGGTCAACATCGGGGCCTCACCGATCTCGAGCAGTACACCGCCGAAAACGCCAGTCAGCGTGGTCGGACCGCGACCGTCGTTTCGGCCTTCCCGTCGCCGCACCCGCCAGTCCAGCGATGGCCGATCAGCCTCCCCTCTTCGTCGATAAGCAATCCGATCGTGCCGACCCCCAGACCACCGGCTGGCCCGCGGGTGTCGGCGGCACCGTGCAGCCGCGAAGTTGCGTCGACTATCGGCACGAGGAGCTCGTCGGCGCGATCCGCGCTCCGTGTCGGAGTGCCCGCAACGATGACGATGTGCCCTGTGTCCTGCGAGCCGGGTGGTAGTAGCCAAGCGACGATGTCTCCTGGCTGTAGGTCGATGCCTAGTTGAACTCGGATGAACTCTGGATCGGGGTCGGCAAGATTCATGAAGTTCTGCACGAAATCCCGCGTCTTGGGCGCGGGATGCGCCGCGAGAATCTCGTCGATGGCGCGCGGCAACGATTGCTTCAGGGCGTACGCGAGGAAGCTGGAGCAGTCGAAGTCGAAGCGCCCCGAGCTCTCGTCGACCGATGCCGCGTGCGTGTAGCGCGTCGACTTGAGCGCTCTGAGCTCCCGTGCCGCCTCGCGGATGAGTGTCGTCGCGCCGGGGGTGCTGCCCTTCACCGCATTCGTCATCAGCGCCGTCGCGGCGGTCCTGGCAATGCCGGGGGAAATATTCTCACACGTGTACGAGCTGGAGCTGGTCTTGTCGCTGCCGCAATTAGCGGTGGTGACCAAGAGAGCGAGGACGAGGGGCCTGCGGAAGTTCATGCGAATTGCGATGCTCGCGGTCATCGCTCGTTCTCAACGGAGATTGAGATGCGACATTGGCCGAACGAAAGTGTTTGTGTGCTCGAATGAATGAAGGATTCCCGCGGCGCCGGCGGATAACGGATTGGCGTCGCGACGCGCGTCCGCTGGCTTTCCGGCCTTGTCGTCGCCGTCCGGATGCGCGAGACGCTGACCAAAGCAGAGGCTGTTACCGGCCACCCAGCGGCCCTCCGAATGCAACGCGATGAAACCCGCGAGGAAGGCGGGTTGAAACAACTTCCGCTTCGCGAAGCCGCGGGAAGTCCGAGTATTCGCCGAGATATTCACGGGCATGGCCGGTGCAGTGCGGTCGCCCATGTTCGTCCTCGCGATGTTCCTCGCCGTGCTGGTGGGCGTGTCCCTCGGTATGCTCGGCGGTGGCGGATCGATCCTCACGGTTCCGATCCTGAAGTACGTGATCGGCCTCGAGGCGCATCAGGCCGTCGCCGCGTCGCTGTTCGTGGTCGGTGCGACCAGTGCGAGCGCGCTCATCCCGCATGCGAGGCGTGGCCGCGTGCGCTTTCGCACCGGCATCATCTTCGGGCTCGCCGGGATGGTCGGCGCGTTCTTCGCGGGACGGCTCGCGAAGTATGTTCCGGCCGGCCTACTCCTCGTGCTCTTCGCGGTGATGATGTTCGTCACCGCGGTGGCGATGCTGCGCGGGAGGAAGACCGCAGACGGCGCGGCAGCCGTCGAACGCGAGCTCCCGATCGCAAAGGTGGTCGCCGAGGGCCTCGTGGTGGGAGCGGTGACCGGCCTCGTCGGCGCCGGAGGCGGGTTCCTCGTAGTCCCCGCGCTCGTGCTGCTCGGCGGGTTGCCGATGGACGTCGCGGTGGGAACCTCGCTGCTGGTGATTGCGATGAAGTCGTTCGCCGGGTTCGCGGGCTACGTCTATACGACGACGATCGACTGGAAGTTGCTGCTCTCTTTGACCTTCTTCGCGATCATCGGCAGCGCGGTCGGAGGTCATCTCGCCGGGAAGGTCGATCAGTCCAAGCTTCGCCGCGCGTTCGGCTGGTTCGTCATCGTGATGGCGCTCTACATGCTCGCGCAGGAGGTGCCGCCGTTGCTCGGAGTGCACATCGCCCCGTTCTGGCCGTGGGTGGTCGCGGCGGTCGCGACGCTGCTCGTCACAACTGTTCCGCGCCTGTTCGCCGGTGACAGAGCTGCTCGCGTCGATGGCGCCGCTCATTCCGTCTCGCGATAGTCATACTGGCAAACTCGAGTAGAGGAATGCACATGCACGACTTCACACCGTTCTCGGCGCTGCTCGGCGGCGCGATGATAGGCCTGAGCGCCTCGCTGCTCCTGCTCACGCACGGAAAGGTCGCAGGTATCAGCGGGATGTTCGGTGGGATCTTCCTCCCGAACTCTGGTGAGCGCGGGTACCGCGCGTGGTTCCTCGCGGGGCTCGTGCTCGCTGGCACGCTGCTTCGCGTCACAAGGCCGCAGAGCTTCACCGCGGCTCCCGTGACGATGGGCATGATCGTCGTGGCCGGGCTGCTCGTCGGGTTCGGGACGCGTCTCGCGAACGGGTGCACCAGCGGTCACGGCGTGTGCGGGCTGAGCCGCCTGTCGGTGCGCTCGCTCGCTGCGACGCTCACCTTCATGGCCACCGGGGCGATCACGGTCTTCGTCGTACGGCATGTTCTCGCAGGAGGTGCGCAATGAGGCCGAACGTCGCCGCGTTGGGAGCCGGACTTCTGTTCGGAGTAGGGCTCGGAGTTTCGGGCATGACCTCGCCGGCAAAGGTGATCGGGTTCCTCGACTTCGCCGGCGCGTGGGATGCGAGCCTCGCGTTCGTCATGATCGGCGCCATCGCGGTGCACGCAATCCTTCGGCGGCTTCTGCATCGTCGCTCGGCGCCCGTGTTCGCAGATACGTTCGACGTTCCGAAGAGCGCGGCGATCGATACGCGGATCGTCGCCGGCTCGGCGATGTTCGGTGTCGGGTGGGGGCTCGCCGGCTATTGCCCCGGTCCCGCGATCGTCAGCATTGTGACCGGGCCGAGGGTCATCCTCTTCGTCCTCTCGATGGCAGCCGGCATGGCCCTGCAGCGCGCGACCACGAGGATCGCGGGGCCAGCGAGCGGCGATCCGGCGCCGAGCGGCGGTGGCTGACCGCGTCGCCCAGGACTTGTCCCCGGGCAGGAGATGGTAGGAAGAAGGGATGCCGCGGGTGAGCAGCGACGATCGCATCCTCGAAGACGCGCTCGGCCTCGCCGCCGGGACGGCGCTGGTCCTCGATCGTGAGCTCAGGGTGCGGCTCGCTACGCCCGGCGTCAGCAAGCTCCTTGGCTTCGACGTCCCGGTCGGTGCATCGGCGCCGAAGCTCCTCTGCGGCCAAGCGATCAAGCGTCCGCTGGCCGAGGCGCTGGCCGAGGGCCGGCCGGTGCAGGCGCTGCTTCATCGACCGACGACAGGCACCGGCGCGCGCGCGTTGCGGGTGCGATCGGTTCCGATCACGCGCGACGGAGTGAACCACGGCTGGCTGCTGTTCCTCGAGGACGCGACCGGCGCAGCCGACGGCCCAATCCACTTCCACGGCATGTGGACACGAGACGCGCGGATGAAAGAGCTGTTTCGCATCCTCGGCCGGATTGCTGCCGATGACGTGACGGTGCTCGTTCGCGGTGAGACCGGTGCCGGCAAAGAGCTCGTCGCCAAGGCGATTCACGCCCTTTCCCCACGGCATGGCGGGCCGTTCCGGGCGATCAACTGCGCCGCGCTGCCACCACACTTGCTGGAGAGCGAGCTCTTCGGGCACGTGCGCGGCGCGTTCACCGGTGCGGTGCGCGATGCGCCGGGGCATGTGTTGCTCGCGGATGGCGGAACGCTCTTCCTCGACGAGGTGGCCGAGTTGCCGCTCGAGCTGCAGGCCAAGCTCCTCCGCGTGCTCGAGACACATAGCGTGTTGCCCGTCGGCGGTCGCGACGCGGTGCCGGTGAACATCCGCGTGATCTCGGCGACGCATCGCTCGTTGCGAACCGAGGTCGCCGAGGGGCGCTTTCGCGCCGATCTCATGTACCGCCTGCGCGTCATCCCCGTCTTTCTCCCGTCGCTCCGGGATCGACCGAGCGATGTCGCGCTGCTCGCAGAGAAGATCGTCGACGAGCTCAATGGTCGGAGCCGCCGTCACATCGAGCTGATCTCCGGCGCCGCGATGGCGGTGCTGACTCGTCATACCTGGCCGGGCAACGTGCGGGAGCTGTACAACGCGATCACCTACGCGTTCGTCGTCGGCGACGGACCGGTGCTGAGGCCGACCGAGCTCCCGCCGGAGCTCGTGTCTCCGGAGCTCGATCCGCACGCGCCCGAGGTCGTAGCTGGGCCTCCTGAGATGGCGATGCCGGCCGATCCGGAGGCGCGGCGAATCGTTGCCGTCCTCGAGCGCACCGGCGGCAACCGCGATCGCGCCGCCAAGATCCTCGGCCTCAGTCGAGTGACGCTCTGGCGCCGGATGCGCGCGCTCGGGCTCGCGCCATCGCCCAAGTGATCTCGGCACGTTTCACTCTGTTGCAATTGTGAGCACTCGCGTCGGAAGACCGCGGTGAAGCCGCGAGCCGTACGAGTGGCATCGCGCGTGCTCGGCGAGGCTCCCATGAAACAGCCTCTGGTACGTGTCGCGATGCTGTTCGCGCTCGCTGCCGTGCTCGCGCCTGCAGTCGCTCGCGCGGATCCCCCGGCGATGAAGGAGCGCGCGCGGCACCCGCGCCTCGAGGTGCGCTCCCGCGATGATCGGTTCTCGTTGGCGCTCGGCGGGTTCCTCCAGGCGCGCTATGCGGCGTCGGCTCGCGATCGTGATGTCGAGCAGTCGGAGTTCACGACGCCGCGCACCCGGCTCTACTTCTTTGGGCACGTGCACTCACCCGACGTGCGCTACCGCTTGATGGTCGGAACGCCGGTTTCGGCGCAGCAGGCGCAGGTGCTCGACGCGTATGTCGAGTACAAGATCGCGCGCGCTCTCCGGCTTCGCGGCGGGCGCTTCAAGATCCCGGTGATGCGTGAATGGGTCGAGGGCGCCGCCTTCCTCGCATCGGTCGAGCGCTCCACCATCGTGCAGCTCCTTCTACCGGGCCGCGATTACGGCCTCATGCTCAGCGGAGAGATCGCCGACGTCGAGTACGCGGTCGGCGTCTTCAACGGCGCAGGCGTCAACGCGGTGCGCGAGTCCAATCGCACGCCAGCACTGGCCGCGCGCGTGGTGTGGAATCTCCACGGCGTTCCGATCGACGGCGAGGTCGACTTCGAGGGCAGCGCCCCGCGGATTGCAGTGGGCGCATCGGCGATGACAACCTCCAGGCCGCTGGACTCGTCGGTCCCCGGTGTCCAGGTGCGCGAGGAGCTCGGAGGTGTCGAGGTCGCGTTTCGCGCGCACGGCTTCGACGTGACTGCAGAGGCGATGGCGCGAACCCGAACGGTGGAGGGGCGGCGCGATCGCGTCGTCGGCGGGTATATCCGTGCCGATCAGTACATTCCGGCGTGGAAGGCGAGCCTGGGAGCGCGCGCGGTGCGTATTCACGGCGTGGATGAAGCCGCGGTCTCCCGCACCGAGGTCGAGCTCGACGGGGGTATCTATCCAGCGCAGCACGACCTGAAGCTCGTCATGAACGTCGGGCGCGCGCGACTCCACGCCGCTCGCGCGTGGGACACCTACCTCATGGTTCAGGTGCAGGCGGGATTCTGAGCGAAACAAGGACGCTTCGTTCTGTTTCACCCCTGGCCAGGAACGCCGGACTTCAGGCGCGTTCAGCGCTCTCCGGAGGTGGCACGGCGCTCGCTGAGTGGTGGCTTGGAGGTACCATGATTTTCCGTCAGCTGTTCGACGCCGAGAGCTCGACCTACACGTACTTGCTTGCCGACGAGCAGACCCGCGAGGCCGTGCTCATCGACACGGTGCGCGAGCAGGTCGATCGCGATCTGAAGCTCGTCAACGAGCTCGGGCTCAAGCTGGTCTACGTACTCGACACGCACACGCACGCCGACCACATCACCGCGGCCGGGACGATCCGCGAGCGCACTGGCGCGCGCACCGTTGCCGGACGGTCGGCGGCTCCATGCGCCGACGTACACATGCGGCACGGCGAGACGCTCAAGTTCGGCGCGATCGAGATCAAGGTCCTCGAGACGCCCGGGCATACCGACGACAGCGTCAGCTACTACGCGCGCGGGATGGTCTTCACGGGCGACGCGCTCCTCATCCGCGCCGCCGGCCGCACCGACTTCCAAAACGGTAGCGCGCACGCTCTCTACGAGTCGCTGACGAAGGTCCTCTTCGCGCTCCCCGACGAGACGCTGGTGTACCCGGCGCACGATTACAAGGGGATGATGGTCACCACCGTCGCCGAGGAGAAGCAGTGGAACGTGCGCATCGCCAACCGCTCGCACGACGAGTTCGTGCAGGTGATGGGATCGCTCCACCTGCCTGCGCCGAAGCAGATCGACGTGGCCGTGCCGGCCAATCGCGCATGCGGCGCGACGCCCGTTCCGCAACAGGGTTGAAACACCACCAGGAGCACTTTGATGACCACGAGCAACAACAGGGGCTATGTCGATCTCGATCCCACCGAGATCGGGCGAGAGAAGCTGCGCATCATCGACGTGCGCGAGCCGAGTGAGTTCACCGGGGAGTTCGGACACATCCCGGGCGCAGAGCTCGTCCCGCTCGGTACGCTGCCCGAAGCGGCGAAGGCGTGGGATCGCAACGTCGGTCTCCTCCTTGTTTGCCGCACCGGCGGTCGATCCTCCCGCGCCGCGGACGCCCTCGCCAAGCTCGGTTTCGCTGAGCTCAAGAACCTTCGCGGCGGCATGACCGCGTACAACGCGGCGGGTTTGCCGACCGAGAAGCGATGACCCGGTGGATCGGCACCGCGGCTCTCGCCATCGCGGCGGTCGGCTGCACTCCGACGCGCGGATCGAACGTCACACCCGCGACGCCCTCCGGTGAACGGAACATCACCTTCCTTCACGTCGCAGACACCCACGCGCAGCTCGAGACGCATCCGGAGCTCATGCCGGGCGCAAAGGACTTCCCCATGATGGGGGGCTACGCGCGTCTGCGCACCGCGATCGATCGACTGCGCTCATCCAACGGACCGACGTTCACGATGGATGGTGGCGACACGTTCCAGGGGTCCGGTCCCGCGGCGTGGTCACGCGGCGAGGTCGTGGTGGGCCCGCTCAACGCGCTCGGTCTCGACGTATGCGTGCCCGGCAACTGGGAAGTCGTGTACGGCGCTCCGCGGTTCCGCGAGCTGATGGGCAAGCTCGCGTGCAAGGTCGTCGCCTACAACTTCCACGACGCAAAGACAGGCGAGCGCTTGTTCGTCCCGGCGGTGACGGTAGAGCGCGATGGCGTCCGCGTCGCGTTCGTCGGAATCACCGATCCGACCACGACGACACGTCAGCCGCCTGCCACGGTTGTGGGCCTCGACTCCACACGAATGACGGGGCTCCGCGACTTCGTCCGCTCGCTTCGATCGTCGGCCGATCTGGTCGTCGCCGTCACCCACACCGGTCTGTCGATCTCACGTCAGCTCGCGCGGGAGATCCCCGAGCTCGACATCATCTTCTCGGGACACACCCACGAGCGTACCGAGAAGCCGATCCTCGAGGGCAAGGTGATCGTCGTCGAGCCCGGGTCGATGGGCTCCTTCCTCGGCAAGCTCGAGGTGACGCTCGGGGCCGATGGTCACATCGCGCGTCACGCGTTCCGCTTGGTGCCGATCGACGCCGCGACGTTCCCGGAAGACGCGAAGACCAAAGCGATTGTTGACGCAGCCCTCGCGCCCCACCGCGCGCGCATGAACGAGGTCGTGGGCCGAACCGAGACGCCCCTCCTTCGCTACGACGTGCTCGAGACCTCAGCCGACGACTTCATCGCCGACGCGGTGCGCGAGACCGCCAACGTCGACATCGGCATGAGCAACGGCTTTCGCTTCGCCCCTCCGATCCCCGCGGGAGCGATCACCGAGGGCGATCTCTGGACGCTCCTCCCGCTCGACGCGCGAATGAAGGCGGGCACCACCACTGGCAAAGAGCTCCGTGCGTATTTGGAGAATGAGCTCGAGCTGGTGTTCTCGCGCGATCCATGGAAGCTCTCGGGCGGCTGGGGGCCGCGGATTTCCGGGCTCTCGATGACCTTTGCTGCCAAGGCGCAGCCGGGTTCGCGGCTGCGCGAGCTCCGCCTCGCGAGCGGACCGATGGTCGACTCCGCCACCTACTCGATCGCCGGCTGCGAGCGCGACGGCGAGCCGCTCGACGTGGTCTGTCGAATGCGCGGCGTGCACGACGTAAAGGTGTTGCCGATGACGGTCCACGAGGCGCTCCGCGCGTACCTGCAGAAGCACCCGGTCATCGCACCGAAGCGTGAAGGACGCGCGATTGCGGTCGACTTGCCGGGGAGCGTGTTCAGCCAGGACGCAATCCTGGGGGAGGGAAAGTGATGAAGTCGATTTGGCGCGCGCTGATCGCGGGGATGGTTGGCTCGCTCGCGATGGTCCCGTTCGGGATCCTCCTTCGCGCAACCGGGCATCGGGTCAACGTCTATGGTGAGCTCCTCATCCAGACGTTGCTCGGGCATCCGTCACCCGTGGCGATGTTCGTGCAACACCTTGCGATCGGTGGTGCGTCGGCGGTGCCACTGGCGTTCCTGCTCCGCCGCACGCGCGCGGCACCGTTGCCGCTCGGTCTCGCGTATGGGGCTGCGATGTGGGTTGCTGTCAACTCGTTCGCGCTACCGCTTGCCTTTGGGCGGGCCACTCCGTGGCAGCTCGGATGGGAGGCGATCTGGCCGAGCCTCCTGGTCCATCTGGTGTACGGCATAGCGACCGCTCTGTTCATCGCTCGAGGACCAGCCAGCCTTTCTGTCGAACACTCGGCGCATCACGCGGCCGAAGAGGAGATCCAATCATGAACATCGACGTGCCCTACGGCATCACCAAGCGTTTGAACAAAGTGTCCCTCAGCGAAGCGCGCGCGCGCGTCACGGACGCCCTCAAGGAGGAGGGCTTCGGGATCCTCACCGAGATCGATGTCCAGGCAACCCTCGAGAAGAAGCTCGGTCTCCACATCGATCCGTATCTCATCCTCGGCGCGTGCAATCCCCAGCTGGCGCATCGCGCGCTCGACGCAGATCCCGGGATCGGGCTGCTTTTGCCCTGCAACGTCGTGCTCACCGCCGACGGAGAGGACGCGGTCGTCTCCATCGCGTCGCCCCGCGCGATGTTCGGTGCCATCGTTCCGAATGAGAAGATCGCGGCGATCGCCGACGAGGCCGAGACGCGACTGCGCCGCGCGCTCGACCAAGTGACGTGAACCTGCACTCCCGCCGCTTCTCCGCGTAACGTTGCGTCGACGTGGATAACGACGGCGCTCCCGAGCTCTCGCAGCGGCACTCCCTGCCGCGACCGCGCTTCTTCTTTGGCTTGATCCTCGTTGCGTGCGGCGCCGCGCTCTTTGCCATCGTGTTCCGCGCAGCCGTCGAGCGCTTCTTCGTGCACGTGCACCAGGCGAACAACGTCCTCACGGCGTTTCGTGCGCTCCCGTGGTGGGCGCGGATCCTCATGCCCGCGGCCGGCGGGTGCCTCGCAGGCCTCGCGAGCGGCCAAGCGGCACGCGCACCGGCCGGACACAGCGTCGCCGACGTGATGGAAGCGGTCGTCGTCGGCGAACGGCGGATCTCCCTCCGCGGCACGCTGTGGAAGGCGCTCGGATCGTACTTCGCGATCGTCGCCGGCGGATCGCTCGGACGCGAGGGGCCGCTCATCCAGTTCGGCGGCGCCTTCGGCTCGGCGGTCGGTGGGATCCTTCGCGTTCGCAGGCGCCGGGCGTTGATCGCTGCAGGTACCGCGGCAGGGTTTGCCGCGGCGTACAACACGCCGTTTGCCGCGGTCCTCTTCGTGGTTGAGGTTGTCACCGGTGCGGTCGCGCTCGAGCTCGTGCTCCCTGCGATTTGCGCGGCTGCGATCGCCACTGCGCTCACGCGTGCCACGATGGGCGAGGGCCCACTCTATGGCTCGCATGCATTCGCCATGCGGTCGACCGGCGAGCTCGGCGTGCATCTGGCGCTGGGCCTCGCGGCGGGGATCATCGGTGTTGCCTTCATGCTGCTGCTCTCGCGGGCGGAACGCCTCTTCGCGCGCATCCAAGCGCGTGCGCTTCGAGCTGCGCTCGGAGGCGCCATCGTCGGGGCGATCGCGTGCGCGCTCCCCGAGGTCACCGGCAATGGATACGAGGCGATCGCCCTCCTTCTCGGCGGCGGCCTCACGTTGCCGATCGTTGCGCTGCTTCTCATCGCAAAACCGATCGCCACGTCGTCCTCGGTGGGATCGGGCAGTCCCGGTGGCGTGTTCGCCCCGTCCCTCTTCCTCGGAGCAGCGCTCGGCGCGCTCACCGCAGCTGTCGCCGCCAAGGTCGCGCCGGCCGGAAGCCTCGGGCCCGCGGGCGGATATGCGCTCGTCGGAATGGCCGCGGTGGTCGCGGCTACGACGCACGCGCCTCTGATGGCCGCAGTGCTCGTGTTCGAGGTGACCGGCGATTACGCGATCGTGCTGCCGCTCCTCCTCGCGACCAGCGCGGCGACCGCCGTCGCGCGAGCGTTGCGCCGGACGTCGATCTACACCGAGGAGCTCGAGCGACGAGGGGTTCGTTGGGCGATCACGGTGACGCGTGTGGAGGACGAGGACGGCGTCGACGAGCGGCAGTGATTCGCTGCAAACCGTTTCATCGCGTTTCAAGCCCGGGCGCGTGCGTCCAGATCCCTCGAAGAATCGCGCGATTCGATAGCGAAGACTCGCGGGCATGCGGACTGCAGTTCCCCGCGGCATGCGCCACGGACATCGCTTCGCTCCGCTCGCTCTTTCGAGCGCGCTCCTGAGCATCGCGACGATCGCCTCCCCGGGGTGCCATCGCGGCAGCGAACGGACGACGACGTCGTCACCAGTCGCTTCATCGGGAGTCGCGGACCAACCCATCCCGATCAAAGCGCCCGACGAACGATCGATCCCCGCCGGATCGATCGGCGACGCGATCCGGCGCGGCAAGACGCTGGTCACCCGCACGCGCGAAGAGCTTCCCGATCACGTTGGCAACGGCCTCCACTGCACGAGCTGTCACCTCGAGGGCGGCGCGCGCGCCAACGCCGGTCCGTGGGTGGGCATCCCCGGCGTCTTTCCCGAGTACCGCTCGCGGAACGCGAAGGTCAACGTCATCGAGGAGCGCATCAACGACTGCTTCGAGCGAAGCATGAACGGCAAGCCCCTCTCGTTCGGGAGCCCCGAGATGAATGCGATCGTCGCGTATATGTCATGGCTCTCGCGCGGCGTTCCCGCGGGGCGCGACGTGGAGGGGCGGGGGTTCAAGAGGATCAAGCCCGCGCCGGCACCGAACCCCGAGCACGGCAAGGAGATCTACCTCGTGCGCTGCGCGAGTTGCCATGGCGCCACCGGCGCTGGTCTCGATCTGCCCGATGGCGGATATCAGTTCCCGGCGCTGTGGGGCGATCGCTCCTTCAATATCGGTGCTGGGATGGCGCGGCTCAACACAGCGGCGGCGTTCGTTCGTTGGAACATGCCGCTCGGTCAGGGCGGTGTGCTGTCTGATCAGGACGCCTACGACGTCGCCGAGTATTTCATCCGCCAGCAGCGTCCCGACTTCGCGCGCAAGGCCGAGGACTGGCCGAAGGGCGATAAGCCGGCGGATGCCAGGTACTGAACCGAAAGGACTCTTTTCATGCAATCGCTTCGATCCCTCGTCGTCATCTCCGCCGTCGCTGCCACCAGCGCGCTCGCTGGCTACGCGTGCAACGCGCCGCTCACGCGCAGTGCGGTCGCGGCACCCGTCGCAGCCTCGCCTCCGCCGGTCGCCAAACGAACGCTGGTGCTCGCACTCGCGACCGGGGTCGAAGACATCCAGACCATGACATCCATCTTCCGTCACGCGCGCATCGCTGCCGAACAGAAGAAGCTCGAAGAGGTGGTGGTGGTGATCTATGGGCGCGGTATCCAGGCCGTCGACGGCGCGCTCGCCGTGCGGCCACCGCAGGTGACCAAGATGATCGAAGAGGCAATGGCGGCCGGCGTGAAGGTGCAGGTCTGCGCGCACTCGATGGAGCAGTTCGGCGTGCAGAAGGACAAGCTCCTCCCGGCGAACGTCGAGGTGGTTCCGGTCGGTATGGCCACCATCGTGGATCACGTCGCACGCGGCGGCGCCGTGGTGAGGTACTGAGATGCGCGCGCTCGTTGCCCTCGGTGCGCTCGTCGCCCTCGTCTCCTGTACGCCATCGCCGTCGCACCCGGCCGCCGGTGGCGAGCGCCGGGCCACGATTATGTTTTTTTCCGACGCGCACGCCGATCTCGAGCCCCATCCCGAGCAGTTCCCGCGCGCGGATGGCACCATCGAGGTCGCGTCCGCCGGCGGATACGCGCGGCTTTCGCACGTCGTTCGTTCGATTCGGAAGGAGAGCCCGGGCGCGCTCCTGGTCGACGGCGGTGACACCTTCCAGGGATCGGCGGCTGCGACGTGGTCGCGCGGCGAGGCCGTGCTCGCTCCCCAGAAGGCGCTCGGAGTGGATCTGGCGGTGCCCGGCAATTGGGAGGTCGTTTACGGCCCACCGCAGATGGAGTCTCTCGCGAAGGGCACCGGTTATCCCTGGCTCGCTACCAACGTCGTCGATGAAGCGACCGGCAAGCTGGTGTTCCCCCCCACGCTCGAGCGCGAGGTTTCGGGCGTCCGATTCGGCTTCGTCGGCTTCACCGATCCCGATGTGCCGCTCCGCCAGGCGCCCTCCTACAGCAAGGGCTTGCGGTTCCTCGGCGTCGAGTCGATCAAGCCGCACATCGATGCGCTCCGCGGGCGAGTCGACGTGGTGATCCTGGTTACCCATCTGGGCCTCGCGCGTTCGGTCGCCGTTGCGGAGACCGTCCCCGGCATCGACATCGTCCTCTCTGGCGACACGCACGAGCGGATCTACGAGCCGATCGTGCGCAAGGACACCATCATCGTCGAGCCCGGCGCCTTCGCCTCGTTCCTCGGTAGGCTCGACGTGCAGTTGGTCGCGGGTAGTCGGCCGAAGCTCTCGTGGAAGCTCCTCGAGCTGCGTGCGGATCGCTATTCGGAGGATCCCGACGTCGCGAAAGTCGTCGCCGAGAGCCTCGCGCCCCATCGAGAAAAAATGGAGGCGGTCATCGGACACGCAGCCACTTCGCTCGAGCGTTACGGCGTGCTGGAGAACTCCGTCGACTCGATCATGGTGCAGGCCCTCAAGGAGCGCACCGGCGCCGACATCGCGCTGTCCAACGGCTTCCGCTTCGGTCACCCCGTCGTCGCAGGACCGATCACCGAGTCCGACCTCTTCCGGCTCTACCCCGTCAATGGGCTGGTGAAGGTTGGTAAGGTCACCGGCGCACAGCTCCGCGCCTTCTGGGAGTCAGAGATCGATCATGTTTTCCCGCAGGATCCGACGAAGCTATTCGGCGGATGGCTACCGCGGGTGGCGGGCATGAACGTCCGCTTCCGCGCCGACGCACCACTCGGCAAGCACGTGCTCTCGCTCGAGGTGAACGGCAAACCGGTCGAGGACGCCACGGTGTACTCCGTCGCCTCCTGCGTACGCGAGGGCGACGCGCCCGACACGATGTGCCGCATCAAGCACGCGACCGACGCCAACGCGCTCGACATCGACGTGCACAGCGTGCTCCGCGAATGGCTCGCCGCGCACGATCCCGTGTCGGCGCCGAAGCTCGGGCACATCGTAGCGGAGGATCTTCCGGCGCACGTCTTTTCCCAGTGGGCGAGGCGTTAGCGCGAGGCGTTCGATGACCATGGTCGCCACGACGCAGTCGGTGTCCGGGTTGATTGGTCACACGACAGCGCCGAACAGCCTGCCGACTCCGGCAGTGATGCCCATCGCGAGAGCGCCCAGCAACGCGACCCGCAGCGACGCCTTGAGCACCGGTGCCCCACCCGTTCGCGCTGCCAGAGCCCCGAGCGCAGTAAGAAATAGCAGTGAGGTGGCCACCACCCACGGCACCGCCTTGGCAGTTGGCGCGAGCAGCGAGGTCAACAAGGGAAGTGCGGCCCCAATCGCAAAGCTGGCGGCCGAGATCAACGCTGCTTGAACCGGACGCGCGCTCACGACCTCCGACATGCCGAGCTCATCGCGCGCGTGAGCACCCAGGGCGTCGTGCGCCATCAACTGTTGGGCGACCTGGCTTGCGAGGTCGGGGGCCAAACCGCGACCTTCGTAGATCATCGCCAGCTCCTGGTGCTCGTTCTCGGGTTGTGCAGCAAGCTCGCCTCGTTCGCGAGCCATGTCTGCCCGCTCGGTATCCGACTGGGAGCTCACCGAAACATACTCACCGGCGGCCATCGAGAGTGCACCTGCGACGAGCCCCGCGACCCCAGCGACCAACAGCGCGCCGCGACCCGCGTTTGACGCCGCGACGCCAACCATCAGGCTGGAGATCGAAACGATGCCGTCATTTGCACCGAGCACGGCTGCGCGCAGCCCACCGATGTGTTCTGTGCGGTGTTGCTCGCGATGAATTCGGGGCATGGCGGTTCTTCTCCTTCGCAAAATGACCTGGCGACATTTTCTTCAGTTCCGAGGCGCCGGTGACCGACCGAGCCACGCGTACAGGACGGGCAACAGCAGCATCGTGAGCGTCGTCGCGGAGAGCAGGCCGCCGATGACGACGGTCGCCAGCGGGCGCTGCACCTCACTGCCCGGGGCGGTCGAGAGTGCCATTGGAATGAACCCGAGGGCGGCAACGAGCGCCGTCATGAGCACCGGACGGAGACGCAGTTGCGCAGCCTCCCGGATCGCCTCGACGTGAGATCTTCCCTCTTCTTCGAGATGCCTGCAGAACGAGACCAACACCAGTCCGTTGAGCACAGCCACTCCGAACAGTGCGATAAAGCCGACACCGGCCGAGATCGAGAACGGGATGTGACGCACCCACAGCGCGACAGCTCCGCCGACGATCGCGAAGGGAACGTTCATGAAGATCAAGAGGGACGCTCGCAGTGAGCCGAACGCGAGCCACAGCATGAACAAGATCAGGGTGACAGCGAGCGGAACGACCACCGCGAGGCGGGCGCGTGCCTCGCTGAAGTGCTCGAACTGCCCGCCCCACTGCAGTCGGTAGGTCGTCGGCAGCTTGATCTGCTGTCCGATCGCCGCCTGTGCTTCCTCGACGACCGAGATCAAGTCTCTCCCTCGCACGTTGAACTCGATGAGCACGCGTCTCGATTGACTCTCGCGATTCACGGCCGCGGGCCCCGACTCGAACCGCAGCTCGGCGACGTCGCCGAGAGAAATCATCGCGCCGCCATCGGCGCTCTTGAGCGGCAGAGCGCGCAACGGCGCAAGGTCCCCGGCAAAGTCGTGATCGTTCTTGACTGCGATCTCGAACCGCCGCTCGCCCTCGAGAACCTCGCCGACGCCATACCCGACGGCCATCGTTTCGGCGATCTTGTTGACGTCCTCGATCTTGAGTCCGTACCGCGCGAGCTTGCGTCGATCCGGAATGATGCGGAGGTATCTCAAGCCGGCGACCTGCTCGACACGGACGTCGACCGCGCCGGGAATCCGTCGCAGGACCGTCGCCACGCGCTCTCCGAGAGCCGCAAGCGCATCGAGGTCGCCTCCATAGATGATCGCGGCGACATCGGAGCGAATGCCGGCAACGAGCTCGTTGGTTCGCATCTGAATCGGCTGCGATATGCCGCCGGCCACCTCCGGAACGGCGATGGCGAGGGCGTCGGACACCTCCTTCGCGAGTGCTTCCTTCGAGAGTCCCGGCCGCCACTGGGCTCGCTCCTTCAAGCTGATGTAGACGTCGGTTTGCTCCATCCCCATGGGGTCGGTCGCCAGCGCAGGAGCGCCGGTCTTGTTCACGACATGGGTGATCTCCGGAATCTTCAGGAGCGCCGCCTGGATCCGACGATCCGTCGCGACCGACTCACCCAGAGCAACACCGGGCAGTCGTCGGACCTCCACGAGAATGTCTCCCTCATCCAGCTGCGGCACGAACTCGGCGCCGAGTCGGGAGAACGCCATGATACCGAGGACCAGTAGCGCGACGCCGGCGGCGATGGTCAGCCAGCGCCTCCTCAACGCGGCGTCGAGTGCCGGAACATACGCGCGGTGCACCTGACGTAGCACCCAGGTATCGCGGTGGGCGGCGCCGGGTCGCACGAAGTAGCTCGTGAGCACGGGGATGACCGTGAGGGTGAACACAAACGCGCCCGCCAGCGCGAGCAACACGGTGACGGCCATGGGCCGGAAGAGCTTCCCCTCGACCCCCACGAGCGCGAGGATCGGCACGTACACGATCGCGATGATTGCCTCGCCGAACACGCTGGCGGAGCGCACCTCGACAGTGGCGGCTTCGATCGTGGTTAAGCGTTCGTCGTGAGTCAGCGCCCGCCCCAGCTCTCGCTGTCTGTCGGAGAGCCGGCGGACCGCGTTTTCGACGATGATCACCGCCCCATCGACCAGCAGCCCAAAATCGAGCGCACCGAGGCTCATCAGGTTCCCCGAGATGCCGCCCGCGTTCATCACCATGATCGCGAAGAGCAGTGCGAGGGGGATCGTCATGGCAACGACCAGACCCGCGCGGACGTCTCCGAGAAGGAGAAGAAGCACGACGATGACCAGCGCGGCGCCCTCGAGCAGGTTGGTGGCGATCGTGCGGGTCGTCCGCTTCACCAAGACCGATCGGTCATAGAAGGGTTCGATCCGCGTGCCCGGTGGGAGGGTCGACTGGATCGCCGCAAGGCGCGCCTTCACCGCCTCGGTCACCGTGCGGGGGTTTTCCCCAATCAGCATCAAGACGACGCCGACCACGACCTCGCCCTTCTCGTCCATCGACGCCGCTCCGACACGGAGGCGTGGTCCGAAGCGCACCTCCCCGAGGGACTCGATCGTGACGGGCACGCCCCCGGGCGGCGAGCGCAGGACGATTTGCTTCAGGTCGTCCAGGCTCCCGACCAACCCATTGGTCCCGATCACGAACTGCTCGCGGTTGTGCTCGATGTATCCGCCACCTCCGTTGGAGTTCGACTTCCGCACAGCATCCGCCACCTCCTCGACGGAGACTCCGGCAGCGCGGAGCCGCCGCGGATCGAGGGCGACTTGGTACTGCTTCGTCTCGCCGCCGAAGGTGTTGACGTCTACGACGCCGGGAACGGTGCGCAGCTGTGGCGCAACCACCCATTGCAAGAGCTCGGTGGTCTTCATCACCGTCAGCGCGTCGTTGCGAACGACGAATTGAAAGATCTCGCCCAGTCCCGAGGAGATGGGACCGAGTACCGGCGTGCCGTACTGCGTGGGGATCGAGGCCTGCGCCTGCTTCAGCCTTTCGCCGACCATTTGACGCGCAAAGTAGAGGTCGGTCCCGTCGGTGAAGACGACAGTCACCAGCGAGATCCCGTATTTCGAGATAGAGCGCACCTCGGTCGTGCGAGGAATGCCCGCCATCGCGCGTTCGACGGGAACGGTGACGTATTGCTCGACCTCGACCGGAGAGAGCGCAGGTGCCGAGGTGATGACCTGGACCTGAACGCTCGTGATGTCGGGCGCTGCATCGATGGTCAACGACCGCGCTGCACGGACGCCGAAGAACATGAATAGCGCCGCTGCGAGCAACACGAAGACACGATTTCGAAGTGACCAAGCGACGATCGCGGAGAGGAACTTCATCGGCCTACTCCTCCTCCGAGAACGTCGCCTTCAAGGCCACGCTCCTCAGCGTGAACCCCCCCTCGACGACGACCGGCTCACCTTCGGTGACACCGCTCCTGACCTCCACGCGATCGTGCGTTGCGTCGCCGAGGACGACGTCACGGATCTCGTACTCCCCCGGGCCCTTGCGCACGAAGACGACGCGCCGGTCACCGAGATCAGTGATCGCCGTGCGCAGGACGACGATGGACGCTGCCTTCGTTTTCGCATCACCCGCGAAGACGCGCGCCCCGCCGAAGAGGCCGATGCCCAGTAGACCCTTGACGTTCACCAGCGGGATTCGCGCCAGGAGCGTTCGGGTCGCGGGGTCGACCTGTTTACCGACGTGGGTCACGTTCCCCTCGAACAAATCGCTCGGGAAGGCATCGAGCCGGACGCTTGCCCTCGCACCAAGGTGCACCAGGGGGAGATCTCGTTCGTAAATCCGGCCGATGAACCAGACCTCGGAGAGGTCGGTGATCGTCCCGAGGACATCGTCGGCCGCGACGGGTTGGCCAACCACGGCTGCACGCGCGGTGACTACGCCGCTGAACGGTGCACGTAGCGTGAGAAACGCACCGGAGCCTCCGGCCGTCATGTCCATTGCGCTGAGTTGCTCGCGGAGTGCGGTGGCTTCCGCGTCGAGCGCCTTGGCCGCCGCTTCCGCATCGAGGGCGACTTGTTCGATCGCGAGACCCTCGTTGAAGAGGGAGCGCTGTCGGTCGGCCTGCGCTCGCGCGGCTTTGGCTTTCGCGGTCGTCGCGGCGTACGCGGACCGGACTTTTCCGAGCTCCGGAACCCGAAGCACGGCGAGCACGGAACCCTTCGAGACCGCGGTGCCCTCGTCGAAGGAGACCTTCTCGACGCGGCCCGCAACCGGCGATGCGATGCGGGCGACTTTGTTCGGATCGGGAGAGAGGTCGCCGGGAACATCGACCGAGCCGACGACGACCTCTCTCGTCGCCGCTGCGGTTCTGATCTTGGCGTCCGCTTCCACCTGCACGGGCAAGCGAACGGTCTTCACGGGCCCACGCGTCGACGCCGACGGCGATGCTGAGCCCGAACCGCTCCCGGGGTTCTCCGGCTTGTGGCACCCCACGAGACACCCCACGAGAAAAATGCCGCAGCACCAGTATCTGTTCCAAGCCATGTCCGTGCTCCCCGCCCACCCGCTCAAGAGCGGGAGGCGCATCCAAAACCGAGGAGGCGGGCTGCGCACGCACCACGAAGCAACGCTCTCGCCGCAGCAGGGGCTGAACGAGAAGAGCGTGGGTGGTCGCGGAGCCCCGACCCGAAATGGGCGGGGCTAGGCTTCCGGTGGCCGATAGAGACCGGGAAGCGGCGGTTCCGGCGGCACCTCGTCTCGGGGCTGCCACTCGGCAGGCAGCGCCTCATTCAGCGCGACGGATGCGACGGCAACCGCGATGCCCGGAGGCAGCGACGCGCCGCTGTAGTGGACGTGATGGCAAGAAGGGCACCCGGGGGGGCACTCATGGTTCGGATCGTCTTCATCGTTGGCGGTGGCCTCCGCGTGATGGCCGACACCGACGACTTCGAGAAACTCGGTCGCGCCGTTGACCGCCCCAGAGACCTGGAAAGCTGCGATCAAGACGATCGTGCGGATCAGCGCGAGCATGACCGACGTGACACCACGGAGGTGCGGTCGACGCGCTGTTGGCCGCCTTCTATCGCGTCGGCGCATCATGAAGTCGGCGCATCATGAAGGTGGGCTTCCGAAGGACTCTTGCCGAACGACGCAGCGCTGGCGATCAACACACAAGCGACGCCCGCGACGGTGAACGTCACGGCAGTGCCCCAGAGGGCAGACGCATAACCCACGAGGGGGTAGCTGAATAACCAGCAGGCATGGGTGAGGGCGAAGTGAGCAGCGTAGACTCGGCCTCGTTCGTGAGGCAGCGTGTGCTCGGCGAGGAGCGTCGCCGATCCTATCGCGATCAACGCTTGCCCCCCACCATTCAGGGCCCAGAGCACGACGAGAATCGCCAGCGGGGGGACAAGCACGCCGGGCAGGAGCACGACGCCGAGCGCGAACCCACCCGCCAGCAACGCTCGACGCGTCCATCCGTGACGCAATCCATGCAACGCGGCACGGTCGACGATGCCGGACTCGTAGCGACCGGTCAGCCGCCCGAGGACAAGCGCCGCTGCTGCTGAGCCAAGCCCGAGCGCGGCCATCGCGACTGCAACCGCGGTCTCGCCACGCCCAAGGACGGTACGTACGTAGGCGACGGTGCCGACAATCGCGGCAGCTCCCGCGATGGCCTCGACAAAGCTGAGGACAATCGCTTGGCGAAGCGCCGGCACGCGCAGGATGGTGCGGGAACCGTACGTAATCTCCGAAAAAAACTGTCGGACCGAAGGGCGCTGCGGCGGCTTCGCAACATGCGGGACGGTGGCGCCGACGACGAGCGCAGCCGAGACGAGATACGTGCCGGCGTCAAACCAAAAAATCCATCGCGCTCCCATCAGGAGAACGATGAGGCCTGCGACGGCGGGAGCAGCGACCGCCTCGACATCTACGGCAACGCGCGAGAGCGACAACGCTCCGACGATGTGCCGCTCGCCGACGATCGCCGGCAGGCTCGCCTCATACGTCGGAGTGAAGAAGGCGGTGACGCCGTTGATCGCGAAGATGAGGAGGTAGACGTGGAACACCGACGTCGCGAACGGCAGCGTCGTGAGAAGCGCTGCGCGAACCACATCGGCCGCGACCAGGATGACCTTGCGGTTTGCTCGGTCGGCGAGGACGCCTGCTGGTTGGGAGAACAGAAGGAAGGCGACGATGCGTAGTGTCAGGGCGTTGGCCAGCACCACGGTTGCTGAATCGGCGCCCACTAGCCGGTACGCAAAGAGGGCCAGGCCGATGGTCGTCGCACCGCTGCCGAGGAGCGAGATGATCTGCGCGCCGAACAGCAGCAAGAAGCTGCGGTTGCTCCACAGAGAGCTGTTCTCGCTTTCGACCCGCAGCTGCATCGACAATATACTGTACCCCAGTATATTAGTTGGAGCAAACGTTGGGGAGGTGCTCGATGCATACGGTTCGGGAGAGAAAAAAGTTACTGAGCCGCGTGAGGCGTATTCGCGGACAAATGGATGCGGTCGAAAGAGCCATCGAGGCCGATCGCGGCTGCTTTGAGGTCTTGCAAACCCTAGCGGCTGCCCGGGGCGCCTTGAACGGACTGGTCGCCGAGATCGTTGAGGACCATGTGCGCTTTCACGTGATGGATCCTCACGTCAAATCGACGTCCAAGCAGGCGCGTGCAGCAGAGGAGCTGATCGAGGTCGTGCGGGCCTACGTGAAGTAGGCCGTTGGCGGGTCAGTTGCTCTGCGGCACCAGCCTGACTATGCCGTCGAGGCGTAACATGGCACGCGCGTGTGCGGCCGTGCTAGGCGCGCTCCGATCGAGCCGTGAAGCGCCTTCTTTCAGCATTCGTGGTCACCGCGTGCCTTGTGGCCGCTCCCTCGGCGAGAGCAGTGCGCCCTTCATCACCGACGACGCCCGCGTTGTCGGGAAGCACCAGGCGCAGGTCGAGAGCTGGGTGCGGTGGGACAAGGTGTCGGTCCAGCATTGGGTCGTTCCTGCGTGGGGACCGATCGCGCCTCTCGAGCTCACAATGGGCGGTCTGCACGGCTCGTCGGCGCAGCCGGCACCGCGCCACTACTCGTTCGCTGCGCCGCTGCTGCAGGCAAAGCTGCTCCTCCACGCCGCCAGACCTGACGGAGCGCCCGGCGTCGCCGTAATTGGTGGAGCGTTTCTCCCGTTCGGTAGCGGCGGATTCCGATCGCCGCCGGCAGCGTATGTCTACCTCGCGGCGACGCAGGTCTTCGGCGACGACGCCGTTCTGCTCCACGCGAACGTGGGAATCGCGGGCGCGCGAATTGACGAAAGGCGCGGCGATGGTCCGGGCATCGTGCGCCGCGACCGATTCAGGATCCCGTGGGGTGTCGGATCGCAGGTCCACGTCGCGTCGATCGTGAACGCTGTCCTCGAGGTGTACTCCGGTGATCCTTATGCCGAGGTCTCTGGCGGCGCGATGCAGGGAGGGATGCGCTTTTCCATGAGTCAGAACGTGCAGCTCGATCTGACAGGCGGAACCGGGCTTTGGGGTGGGGACGCGAGGATGGCCGCTTGGGTGTCGTCGGGGATTCGCGTTGTGTCGAACCGGCTGTATTGATGCGACGAGCGCGACGGAGGGCGCTACGAGATGTCAGAGTGGCGGTGAGTCGAGCGCCTGATGCGGTCGCGACTCTCTCGAACGAGCACAATCAGCATCCGGGCGAGCGCCACAATGCGACGGCGCAGCGCGCCTGACCACGCGTGCCCTGTTCCGACGTCGTCGGTGACAGCCCAGGCTAGGATCCTCGGACGCGTGTCAGGCTGGGCCGCGCAAGTCATCGCCTACACGCGTTCCCTGGGCTGCCACGCGGGAAACGTGATGCGGAGGTGCGCGCCGCGGTCGGCGGCAAGGAAGCGCGCACTACCACCATGCGCCCGGGCAACGTGAGCGATGAGCGCGAGGCCGATCCCATGGCCCCCTCGGAGCTGGGACCCGCGGACGAATGGTTCGAACAGCCGCTCGCGGTCTTGCTCCCGCACGCCCTGTCCGTCGTCGCGAATGTCGACCGTGACCTCTGCCCCCTCCTCGCCGACGTCGACCCGCACCCTGCCGCCGCCATGCTGGCGCGCGTTGGCGATGGCATTCTCCGCCAACGCGACAATGAGACTCTCGTCACCGCGGATCGTCACATCGGCGGATCCGGTGATGGTCACGTCGTCCGCTGCGAACGTGTCGAACAGCTCTCTCAGAAGAACCGCATCACCATCTGGCATGCGTTCACCTGCTCGTGACAGAGCGAGGAGCTGCTCGGTGAGCTTGGTGAGCTTTGCGACGCTCGCACGTGCGCGCTGTAAGGTGGCGTCGTCACCCGCGCTCTCCTGCATGAGCTCGAGCTCCGCGGACAGCGTGGTGAGCGGCGTTCGGAGCTCATGCGCTGCGTCAGCAGAGAACCGGCGAGCCGCCGCAAGCGCATCGGCAAGTCGCGCCCAGGTCTCTTTCAATGCCTGTCGAAGCTCGTCGACCTCCCGTATCCCGTCGTCCTCGCCAAGGTCGGGAACCGGACTGCCCGAACCCCGCGCAGCGGCGGCCAGCCGGACGATCGGTCGAACAGCCCATTGGGCTGCACGCCGCCCAGCCGCGGCACCGAGGACGGCGGCGAGCACAAGGGCGGTGAGTGCAGCGGTACCAAAGGTCGCGAGGCGGCCGGCGATCAACTCGGGCGCAGCGACCACGCAGGTGCGCCCCTGCCGCGCCACCGCGCAGCGACGCGAACCTGCCGCCGTTGAACACCCGATGGTTCCCCGCAAGTTTGCGTCACCAGCGAGAAGGTCAGCGCCCTCGAATACCGCAATACGCAGCCCCAACGCGGCGACCTCGTCCGCCTCGGATGCCGCCTCGACCGCCGCCTCCGAACGAGAAAGCGGCGCGAGCTCCGCCAGGATCGCATGTGCCTGCGCAGTCAGTCGGCGCTCCTCCGCGGCCGAAATGGTCTGGTCGGCAACCAACGCTGCGCAGAGAGCTGCGACGAAGGCAGCCACGACCGCGGATGTGGTGGCGACACGCGCGACGCGCCGCTGCAGCTCAGGCTGGCGCGAGCGCATAACCAAATCCTCGATGGGTCACCACGAGTGCCTCGTCGAGCTTCCTCCGGATGCGCGCGATCAGCACCTCTAAACTGGCGCCGCCGCGATCGGCGTCACCCCACAACATCTCGAGGATCTCGGACCGTGATACGGGCCGGCCACCGCGCGAAGCAAACAGGTCGAGCACAGCCCACTCCTTCGCGGTCAAGGGAACCTCGGAGCCGCGTAAGGTCGCCCGACGGGCGAGGAAGTCGAGGGCGACCTCGCCGCGCTGAACATAGAGGTCCTTCGGTAGCGCGCCGCGCCGTCCTAGGGCGCGGACCCTTGCACGCAGCTCGGCGATGGCGAACGGCTTTCCAAGAAAGTCATCTGCACCCGCGTCGAGCCCCTCGACGCGCTGCTCGACCGATCGAAGCGCTGTCAGCATCAAGATGGGCGTATTCACGCCGGTGCGCCGCAGCTGGCGACACACGTCGAGGCCCGACCCATCAGGTAAAGCGAGGTCGAGCACGATCAGATCGCTGGTTGTGCAAGCGAGCGTGGAGAGCGCCTCCGCTACCGATGCGGCGGTCGCGACGTCGTGCCCATCGCGGGTGAGAGCGCGGGTGACCACGTCACGGACGTCAGGATGGTCATCGACCACCAGCACTCGCATCGTGAACGATCGTAGCACCCGTGGTCGCGTCGCCTTCGTCGCTGTTAGGCTCACGTTCAGGGGCGTGCAGGACAATGCGCAGTGATGCGCCCTTATGCCGTTTGCGTCGTGGTTCTTGTTGGATGCCTCCTCTCGTTCGGGTCCGTTCGCGCGCAGGAAGGCGGGATGGGTCCCGCGCCCTCGGCATCGATATCGTCGACGCCAGCAGCTTCGGCCTCCCCTTCCACATCGGCGGCGATAACGAATGCTGCTCCGCCGGAAACGAAGGACGTCAAGAAGGCGAAAGAGGCGGAGCTGACTCCCATCGTCCCGACACCGAGTGACCCGCACAGACCCGCATTTCAGCTCTACTCCGAGATCGACATCCCCGTTCTCGTCATCAGCGCCGCGTTCGCGAGTGCACGTCTGCTTCGCACTCAGCAAGCTTACTGCGCGCCCCGGTGCGATCCCGCCGAGCTCAATGGCTTGGACCGGCAGACTGCCGGTTTCTGGAACCCATCGTGGGCGCTGCTGTCGGACGTCGGCGCGCTGAGTCTAATGGCCGGGTCGGCGACGGTGCTTGCCGCCGATGAGGGAGTGCTCGTCGGTTTGAATGACGCCGTTGTCGTCGCGCAGTCGGCTCTGCTCGCGACAGCAGGCCCCACGATGCTCACGATCGCGGCTGGGCGGCCACGGCCGTTCCTGTACGGCGACGCGGCGCCGGCGGACGTTCGCACAGGCGCGGACGCCGGGCTGTCGTTCATCAGCAGTCACACCTCGGTTTCCTTCGCGATCGTGACATCCACGTACATGGCGATGAAACGACGTCATCCCGACGCCGTGACGAAGTGGCTCGTACTCGGCTTCGGCGTTCCGGTTGCGAGCACGGTGGCCGCGGCGCGTGTCATGGCCGGTCGCCACTTCGTCACCGACGTTGTTCTCGGTGCGCTCGTGGGCGCCGCGATGGGCGTTGTCGTTCCGGCGCTTCACGACAGTCCGGTTCGCATACTTCCGAGAGTCGACAAGAACACCGCTGTGATCGCCGTCGAAGTCGTCCTCTGACGCCTCGACTATGAAGGCGCGTGGCTGCACTCAGTCCGTTTCCGTTTCTACCCCGACGATCTTTCCCGCGCCCGCGCTGACGTTGACCTCCCTGATGACTTTTCCCTTCTCCTCGGCCCGCTTGATTTCGAATCTCCGCGACTCGAGAACCGCGTATCGGCGACGCCATGCGGATTGGACGTTGCGTCGATGACCGCTACCAACAGCTCGTCCGGACGGTCCGGGCTCACGATCGGCGCGCTGGCGACGAATGCGATCTGACCCGTCTTCTGAGCGCTGAACACGATGGCGGGATGTCGGTTGACGCCGGGCACAGCGGAGGTCGCCGAAGTTGGCCTGCCCGTTTCTCTGTCGGACGCGCTGGAGGCGCTCCGGACTCCAGCGCGTCGTGTCGTCGGGCGAGAGGCGTCGCCCGGCATGCGCCATGCTTGGTGAGGAGGCGGAGGTGTCCATGAATGCCGAGCCCAATAACGCAATGTCGAGCAACGACCAGCCCGACGACGATCCGACGGACCGCTACGCGGTCCAAACCGGGGCGAGGCTTCTGCTCGCCGAAGACGATCTCGAGATGCGTTCGCTCCTTGAGCTGACCCTCGCGCGCGAGGGATACGAGGTGCACGGTAACCGCTGCATGAACCCCACATCGCGGGTCGCGCGCGCGCGTGCGACGAAGCCGGGATGCCGAGACATCGATCGACGGAAGAGCGAGCGCGAGTGGTTCAGGCGTGGCGTGCGAGCGGCGAGAGCGCATTTCGGTTCGCGCGGGCGAACGGGGTCGCGCTCAACAGCCTGAAGCGATGGGCGGACGCGGTGCCCGAGGCGCAGCGATTTGTCCGTCTCGAGGTCGCGCCGGCGGCAGCCACGATCGCGGTGCAGATCGGCGGCGCGCGAGTCGTCGTCGAGAAGGGGTTCGACCGCGCGCTGCTTCGCGCGGTGGTGGAGGCGCTCTCGTGATCCCGCGCGGCGTCGAGGTGTTCGTCGCGACGGAGGCGGTGGACATGCGCTACGGGTTCGAGCGGCTCGGGGGCATCGTGCGCGAGCGGATGCGGCGCGAGCCGCGCTCGAAGAACGCCCTCTTCGTGTTCGTCGGCAAGCGCGGACAGACCATGAAGGTGCTCTGGTGGGACGGCACCGGCACGGTCGTTCTATGCAAGCGGCTCGATCGCTCGACGTTCGAGATCCCGCAGCCGCGCGAGAAGGGTGCGACGAGCGTCGTCGTGAGCGAAGCGACGTTCGAGGCGTTGTTCACGGGGTTGCGCACGCAGGTTGTGCACTGAAGAAAAAAAGCAAACAACGGTCTTGAATATTCTGCGCGCTCGCGCGACAAACGCATCAGCGATGAGCGGCGCAGCGCACGACGACATCGAGATGCTGCGCGCGGCGATCGCAGACCGCGAGGCGTTGGTCAGCTCGCTCCGCGGACTCATCGTGAGCCTCGAGGGTCGGATGGCCGCGCTCGAGAGCGCGCTCGTCAACCACGCGAACGAGAACGAGATCCTCAAGCGCCGGCTGTTCGGGCCGCGCACCGAGCGCTCGGGCACGAGCGAGCTTCAGCTGTCGCTCGGCGATCTGCTCAAGCAGCAAGAGGCGCTGCAGAAGAAGCTCGATGATGCGGTGCGCAAGAGCCGCGAAGCGGATGCTGCGTCGGCGCCGACCGGCGGTGACGACAACGCGGCGACGCCGAAGGAGAAGACCGCGCGCCCGACGCCAAAGGGTCGACGCAATCTCGCGGAGTCGTCGTTGCCGCGCGTACGCGTGGACTTGCGCGACGGCGACATCGAGGCCCGCGGCGGCCGGCTGATCGGTTGGGACACGAGCCACGAGCTGATGCGGCAGCAAGCCGCGTGGAAGGTGCTCGAGAAGCGGACCGCGAAGTATGAGCTCGAGGTCGCCGGTAACAAGACGGTGCTCGGCGTCGAGGCGCCCCCGAAGCTCCTTCGCCGCTCGATGTTGCACACGTCGACGCTCGCATGGCTCGTCGTGCAGAAGTTTGCGCTCGGCGTGCCGCATCATCGCCTCGAGCAACACCTCGCCGCGCAGGGCGAGTGCCTCGATCGGGGAACGATGTGCCGCAACGCCGAAGAGGTGGGTAACGCGCTCGGCGCGACGATTGTGCATGCGATGTATCGCGATGCGATTGACAACTGCAGCGTGCTCTCCACCGATGCGACCGGCGCGGCGATCCAGCCCGGTCCGCGCAACGGCGGCGCGAAGCAGGCGTGCAAGAACGGTCACTTCTTCACCATCGTCGCCGACTGCGCGCATGTGCTCTTCAGCTACGTCGAGCGGCACACGAGTGAGGCGGTGGCGAAGCTCTTTCACGGCTTCCGCGGCTTCCTCCAGTCGGACGCGAGCTCGGTGTACGACATCCTCGAACGAGGACCACCGTCAGACTCGGAGCTCGGCGTCGTGCTCGTCGGCTGCTGGGCACATTGTCGCCGGTATTTCTTTGATGCAGCGGTCTGCAAATACGAAGTCGGCGTCCAGGGCCTGATGCGCATTCGTGCGGTCTACGCCGCCGACAACGCACTCGCCGACCTCCCGCCGATCGCTCGCAAGCGCGAGCGCCTCGTGCGCGTGCTGCCGCTCGTCGACGACTTCTTCGCGTGGGTGGCGTCGATGGAAGCGATCACACCGGGACGCACGCTCGCCGCTCGCGCACTCGGCTACGCGAAGAACCAGGAGCACGAGCTACGTCGTGTCTTCCTCGATGGTCGCCTGCCGCTCGACAACACGCGGAGCGAGCGCGCGCTGAGAAAAGTCGTCGTGGGTCGCAAGAACTGGATGTTCTACGGCTCCGACGTGCACGCCGAGGCGGCGGCCGCGATCTTCAGTCTCGTCGCTTCGTGCCGACTCCACCGACTCGATCCAGAGATCTACCTCGACGAGGTCATGCGCGTGTTGCCGTACTGGCCGCGCGAGCGATACATCGAGCTCGCGCCGAACCGCTGGCGCGCGACGCGTGCGGCGCTCGATCCAAAGGAGCTCGACTTGCCGATCGGCCCGATCACGGTGCCCACGCTCCTCGGTGCGGCGGCGGCATAGCCCGGTCGCAACGTCGACGTGGGGTCCGTGCAGCGCTTACGGTGCACGTGGCGAGCTCGGGACGGGCGTTACTCGAGACGGTACAGACCATCTACCTCGACGCCTTTCCCTCGGACGGTATCGACATCCTGGTCACCGACGTACGGATGCCGGGACTCAGTGGATTGGAAGCCGTTCGTAGACTGTACGCGGCGCGGTGGTGGATTCCGACCATAATGATCACGGCGTTCCCCGATCAAAGTCTCCGGGACGAGGCCGCACGCCTCGGCGTTACGCTCCTCGCAAAGCCGTTTTCGCTCCGGGAGCTCAGCCAGGTCGCGCTCGGACTGCTCCTCGCGCGCTCGGAGTGCGTGGTGCGCGGACGCCACTTCACGCTCTGAGAACGCCGGTCACCTCTTGCTGCCAAATCTGAAGGGCGAACTTGCGCAGCACCATTCGGCTCAGTGTGAGTCAGAGTTCAGGCGGCTCCTCGGCGCCCTCGTCCGGCGAGATGGCTCCCGACGCGATTAGCTTGCGGCGTAGTGTCTTGCGATCGACTCCGAGAATGCGCGCCGCGCGAGACCGATTTCGTTGAACCGCCTCGAATACGCGCAAGACATAGCGGCGCTCGACTTCCTCGAGTGGCACGAACTCGGCAGGATCGTCGGCGACGATAAGCACCTGGGACGGACGGTACAGTTTGACGCGGTCGGGCAAGTCATCGAGCTGGATCTCTTCGAAGCGCGCGAGGGCCACCGCGCGTTCCATCGCGTTCGAGAGCTCACGGACGTTGCCCGGCCATGCGTACGAGAGGAGCTTCTCCGAAGCGTCGGTCGAAAGGCCGCGAATGGCCTTATGCGCTTGCGCGGCGAATGCACGGAGGAACGTGTCGGCGAGTAGCAGCACGTCGGCGCCACGCGCGCGCAGCGGCGGAAGCTCGACCTGAATCACGTTGATGCGAAAGTAAAGATCTTGTCGGAAGCGGCCATCCTCGATCGCCGTCTCGAGGTCGCGATTCGTGGCCGCAACGATGTGGGCGTCGAAGGAGACTTCGCTGTTGCCTCCCACTGGGCGCACCACGCGTTCCTGCAACGCGCGTAGCAACTTGGCCTGCAGCGCCACCGGCAGCTCCCCAATCTCGTCGAGAAACAACGTGCCCGAATGGGCCTGTACGAATAGACCCGTTCGCGCGGAGCGTGCGTCGGTGAACGCGCCCTTGGCGTGGCCGAAGAGCTCGCTCTCGAGGAGCGTTTCGGGCATCGCCGCGCAGTTGACCGCAACGAATGGGCCCGCTTGTCGGGGGCCGTGCCGATGGAGCGATCGAGCGACGACTTCTTTGCCCGTTCCGCTCTCACCGGTGATCAGCACGGTCGCGTTGGAATCGGCGATGCGACTCAGGAGATCGTAGACCGCCCGCATAGCTGTGCTTTCCCCGACCAGATCGCCGAAGCCCAGCCACGCTTCGGAGGTCCGCCTCAACCGCTTCACTTCCTCGCGGAGTCGGCGATGTTCCACCGCGCGTGCGAGGGCGATCGCGAGGGCGTCGAGGTGGACTGGCTTCGTCAGGAAATCGTAGGCGCCGACGCGGATGGCAGCGACCGCTCGTTCCAGGCTGCCGAATGCCGTCAGCACGATCACAGAGAGATCCGGGTATCCGGACACGATGCGTTCGCACAGCGCCAGCCCATGCATTCCCGACATCTCGAGATCGGTGACAACGACATCCTGCCCGCTCTCGGCGAGGCGCTCGAGCGCTGCGTCGCCCGATGCCGCGGAGGTGACGTCGTACCCGCGTTTGGTCAAAGCCGCGACGAGGTAGTCGCGCATCGCGCCATCGTCGTCGACAACGAGAACCCGCCCTTTCACGGGGCGAAAGGTAGCGGAAGAAGCACGCGGAAGCAGCTGCCGCGTTCGAGCTCGCTCTCGACTTCGATGGTGCCGCCGTGCTCCTGCACGATCCCATACGACACCGAAAGGCCGAGGCCGGTGCCCTTGCCGACGTCCTTCGTCGTGAAGAAGGGCTCGAAGACGCGAGCAAGCACCGCGTCGTCCATCCCAGTGCCCTCGTCACGGATGACGATCGCGAGAAACGGAGCGCTCACGTCGGCGGTAGGAATTTTTCGGGTGACCGACTCGAAGGAGATGTGCAGGGTGCCACCGTGTGGCATGGCATGGACCCCGTTGACCATGATGTTCACCAGCACCTGCTGCAGCTGCGCGGCGTCGGCCGAGAGTTCGCGCGCACCAGCGCGGTCTACGTCGAACACTACCTTGCCCTTCTCGGCGAGTGGCCGAAGCAGTGCGCACGCGCCGTCCACGAGCGAAGCCGGATCGCAGGGGTTGCGCTCCGGCTTCTTGTGTCGGGCGAAATCGAGGAGCTGCCGGATGATGACCGACATCCGATCGACCTCTGCGACGATGATGCGGCAGTACGCGCGAGCCTCCTCCCCCTCGACCTCCCCATCGGCGACGAGACCCGCGCGGCCCTGGACGACGTTGAGTGGCGTGCCGAGCTCGTGTGCGACGCCCGCGGCGAGGCGACCGACCGTCAACAGCCGATCAGCCTGACGTAGCTGCTCGAGCGCATCGAGACGCGCATCGTGTTCGGCCGCAATCCGATCGCGGGAGGACAGGAGCGCGTCGCCCATCGCATTCATCTCGCGAGCGAGCAGACCGAGCTCGTCAGGGCGATCGAGCTGCAGCCGCGCGTCGAGCTGCCCCGCGCCGATACGCCGCGCCTGGAGGACGAGCGACTCCATCGGGGCGCCGACGAGCCGATGTCCGAGCCGGGAAGCGATCACGGCACAGATCAGCATGATCGCCAGGGTCGCGGTCACCGCCTGGACCACGGTCGTCCGCACGTAGGCTGCCTTCTCGGAGAGGGGCTCGCTGATCCAGAGTGCCGTTCGGCCGCCGTTCACGGCGGGGAGCGGATAGAACGTCCATAGCTCCCTTCCGTCCGCCGATTCTCGATGAAAGCTTGGACCCCCCGCGCGCAGCTGTGCGATCTCGGGGACAGCGCGAGGTGCGGGTTCTCCGGGCGCCCCGGGCGAGATGGCCACCAAGCGAATCAATACTCCGGTGCGCGGCTCGTTCGCACCGGCCACAAGCTCACGCGCCGCCGCTGGGCCATGCCGGGTCCAAAGTGCGACGATCGCGTCCGCGACGACCCTCGCCACGAGCTCGTGATCGCGACGCATATCCGAGTCGAACCACTCCACTTCGCGCTGGACGCGATACACCCCTGCGAGTGCGAGCACGGCACACATCGCAGTGATGAGGAAGAACGCAAGCCGGCGCGCAACACGCATGATTCAAACCCCGATCTATCCCGCAAGCAGCCTTGCGAATGGCAAACGACTACCCGTTGTGCCACCAAATCGCGATGAGGACCGCGAAGACCGACAACGCCAACACGAGAACGTGCGTCACGGCTCGGTACATGTCCGCGGAAGGATCCTGGCTCGGTCGGCCGATCCGCTCGGGCGCGCCAGGGAGCATCGGGCCTGCAGTGATCACGAGTCGCCCCCCCGGCCCTCGCGAATCCGCGCTGCGACCGTCGTTCGCAGCGCTGCGAGCCGGAACGGCTTCTCTAGGTAGCCCGCGCCAAGAGCCCGCGCGGCCTCTCGAACCTCGTCGCTGCCGAACGCGGTCATCAGGATGAATGGGGTATGCAGTTCGGCGCCTCGCACGTCCTCGAGTAGCTCGAGGCCCGAGAAGCCGGGCATGCAAACGTCGGAGACGATGAGGTCGACCGGGATGAGCGATGGCAGGTCCATGACCAGCGTCTCGATCTCGAGCAAGAGCTCGACCCCCGACGAGAGCTCTCGCACGACGCATCCATCCTTCCTCAGCGAGCTCGCGACGAGATCACGCATCCCGGGATCGTCTTCTGCGAGGAGGACGAACGGTGGACGCGAAGGTGACAGAGACGCGCGAAGCGCACGGTGCCGCATAGCCGACGTCTCAGTATCCATCGATTCGTCGGGAAACGATGAGCGGCGAAGCCGCTCGTGGGCAAGCCTGCGCTCGATGCGGGAATCACGACGGTTGGGTTCGCGAGTAGTGGTCATTGGGTGCCTTGGTCTTTCCGCCTGCGATCGGCAGCGGGCGGCGAGGCCCGCGTCTTCTTGGAATCGTCGAACGACAGGAGTGAGAGCAAGGAGTGTTCCGCGCCGAACGACCTCGAAACCGCGCGTGCGGCGGTTGTCGGAGTCGACCACCGGGGCGCCTCGGGCCACCCCGGGGAAGTTCGCCCGGGTGCCACTCGCTACCGATGTGCCCAAGGGTTCTCCTCACGCGCGGGCCCGCGGACCGGAGGAAGCATCCTCCACACGTACCGCGGCGCAGAGAGGTGAGCGAGCCTACGCCGCCCCATAGCCGCAAGTCCCAGCCACCTTCGTCGCGGACGGGTCAGCGACTCGCCGCCTCAGTTGAACTTCGCGCATGACTCCTCGCCGACCCTTGAAGCCGCGCGGCACGCTTCTCGCTCCAACACGCGCGTCGCGGGGCAGAGGTTCACGATTCCTCGAACGGCAATGGATGAAGTTGCCGCGTGTTCCTACGGCAGGCACCGCCAACGTGGTGGTCGGTGCCGGTCGAGGGCCAACGGCCGTTGCCCAGCGGAGGGAGCGTCGCGAGGAGCGCTGCTTGAAACGGAGGCGAGAACATGGGAACGAAGACAATATCGAAGACGCCGTCACGTACCGCTGCCCGACAAGCGCGGCGCCGGCGCCGGCGCAATGTCGTCGGGAAGACGGACGCGGGTGACGCGTTCGTCGCAGACGTCGTGCGAGGCGAGGGTTTCCTCTCGGGCGACTCCGAGGCGGACGCCGAGGAGTTCATCGCTTCGATTACCTCCGCAGGAGGGAGTCGCGAGGACTCAGGGAACGAGTTCGTCGGTGAGGAAATTGGTGCGCCGTTTCTCGCGTTCGCGGCCGACGCGGACTCGCCAGCGCCGGCTCGAATAGGGCGAACTTCACCCGCAGAGCAACCCCGTGGTCGCGTGCAAGCGTTGGGACGTCTGGGGGCGCATCGTGCGTAATTTGGACGAGTTCCGCCTGAGAACTGCCGCGCTGCAAGCAAGAGCGGCACGTGCCCGCCACAATCTCGACAGGATTGAAGACGCCAGCACGCCCCATCTTGCCTCCACTTTGAAGGAGGCCGTCGAGCTCGTGGCAGACCTCCAGCGACAGCTCGCGAAGAGCGAGCAGATGATCTTCGCGATCTTCGAAGGTTCTCTGGATGGCGTCGTGCTGACGGACGATGAGCACCGCTTCGTCGATTTAAACGCTGCAGCCGCCAGAATTTACGGCCTCCCGAAGAAGAGTTTGATCGGCAAAACCGGCGCCGACTTCGCTACGCCGGGCTACGACGCCACCAAGACTCGGCAGACCTTCCGCCGCGAGGGGCGCCTCGTCAGCAATTTCCCGCTACGACGCGCAGACGGTGCGGTACGAGTAGTGGAGTTTTCGGCCCAAGCGAACATCCTACCTGGCCTGAGCATTTCCATTGTTCGCGATGTGACCGAACGCAAAAGGCTCGAGGAGCAACTGCGCCATGCGCAAAATATGGAAGCGCTAGGGGCACTGGCAGGAGGTGTGACCCACGACTTCAACAACCTCCTGTCGGTCATCCTGGGGTACACGGAAGTGATCATCGCGAATCTCAATCGCGACGACCCGCTCCGCGCGGAGATCGAGGAGATCGGTCGTGCTGGGAAGCGTGCCGCGGAGCTGACCCGCCAGCTTCTCGCGTTCAGCCGCAAGCAGATCCTGCAACCTCAGATCATCGACCTGAACAGCGTTGTAGCGAACATCGAGACGATGATCCGCCGAATCCTCGGCGAGCGGATTGAGCTTACTATTCTGCCCGAGCGTGGAGTTTGGCCAGTACTTGTCGATCCCGGCGAGGTCGAACGAGTTGTCATCAACCTCGTTGTCAATGCGCGTCACGCGATGCCCGAGGGCGGTACCTTAACAATCGAAACGGCGAACGTCGAGCTCGACGACGCCTACGCAAGTAGCCACGTTGATGTCGAGCCCGGGCCGTACGTGCTGCTCGCGGTCACGGACACTGGCGTAGGGATGAGCAATGCGGTCCGTGCAAGGATTTTCGAGCCGTTCTTCACGACGAAGGAGGAAGGGCGCGGCACCGGACTTGGGCTCGCGACCGTGTTCGGTATCGTCAAGCAGAGTGGGGGAAGCGTCTGGGTATACTCGGAACTGGGCAAGGGAAGTACTTTCAAGGTGTATCTCCCACGTAGCGCGGCAAGCGCTGATGGGGTCCGCTCCATCTTACCTCGCTTCCGTTCGGCCTCTGCGGTCGAAGGAGGGCACGAGACCGTGTTGCTCGTTCAAGACGAGGAGCAGGTTCGAGTGCTGGCCCGCAACATCCTCCGACGAAACGGATACAACGTTCTCGAGGCTCGGAACGGCGGCGAGGCGTTCCTTCTGTGCGAGAGCTACACGGCCACGATCCATCTTCTCCTCACCGACGTGGTGATGCCGATGATGACCGGCCGGAAGTTGTCTGAGCGACTGGCGGCATTAAGACCGGGCATGAGGGTGCTCTACATGTCGGGCTACGCGGATAATTTCGTGGTGCATCACGGAGTTCCCGACGCTGGAATCGCGTTCCTGGAGAAGCCTCTCACCGCGAGCGGACTGCTGCGGAAGGTTCGCGATGTACTCGATTCGGAGAAGTGACCGACCCCGATGGATACGTCGTCGACGTCGTGGTTGGCATGCGTCCAGTACCGGGGGGAGATCCAATAGGACACCTTGGAGTCGGGAGCGAGAATGACGACCGCGGAGAGAGCCGACAACCGCATCGAGGGAGCCGTCCACGCGGTCCACCAACGGCTGGTCATCGCGCTGCTGGCAACCTACGCCGTAGCCGCCGTGTTCCCGCGCCCGGGGCTCGCCCTCCGAGCCTGGTGCCTTTCGCGCCCGAGCATCGGTGGCGCCGTACTCGTGCTGAACGGGCCGACGCTCCTCTTGGGTCTGCTGCTCTTCAACGCGTCCCTCGGGGTCAACGCGCGGGAACTTCATCAGATCGTCGAGCGACCACGCCTGGCGGTCCTTGGCCTCTTTGCGAACACGGCTGTCCCACTTGTCTATGCGCTCGGCGCCGCGGTCGCGCTCGCCCTATGGCACGATGCGAACGAAGCGCAGAACCTACTCGTCGGACTCGCCATCGTCGGCGCCATGCCGATCGCGGGATCGTCGACGGCCTGGTCGCAGAACGCATCCGGGAACGTTGCCCTGAGCCTGGGGCTTGTCCTGGCCTCGACGGCGCTGAGCCCTGTCCTCACCCCGATCATCTTCCACGCCATTGCCCACGTGACGACGAGGGACTACGCCGAGGATCTCCTGGAACTCGGGGGTGGCGGAACCCAACTTTTCCTCGTGGCGGGCGTCGTCGTTCCCTCGTTTCTCGGATTGGCCGTCCGCGCGACGGCAGGTGACGAGCGGCTGAAGAGGCTGATGCCGTGGGTCAAGCTGACCAACCTCGTCGTGCTCCTGGTGCTCACGTACGCCAACGCGTCGGCAGCCCTCCCGGAGGTGCTCAGGCATCCTGACCCCGACTTCTTGGGGCTCCTGTTCTTAGCGACGACGCTGCTTTGCCTGACGGCCTTCGCCGTCGGTTGGGGGGTCGGTGGTCTCGCGAAGGCGGAGACACCAGAGCGCGTGTCGTTGATGTTCGCGCTCGGGATGAACAACAATGGGTCCGGGCTCGTTCTCGCCGCCAGTGCCATCGCAGATCACCCGAGCGTGCTCCTCACGATCGTTGTCTACAACCTGGTGCAGCAGATCCTCGCAGGCGCTGTGGATAGGCTCCTTCAGGCTAAAGCCCGCGCCCCCGACACCTGAGCCGTGCGATCTCGTGAGATCTCTCGTGTCACGCTCCACTTGGTCGTGATGAAGCCCCGAGCGCCGGTTGGTCGGTGAGCGCGCAATGCGGAGCGAGCCTCGTTACATCCGTGGCAGGCACGGCGCGACCTCGAGCAACCCACGCGCGCGCTCGACGCGAACCTGGACTCCAAGAACGGTGTCGCTACCGACACGACGACCGGCGCGTAGGTGACTGTGACGAGCACGCAGCGGCAGAACGGAGGCCGCTCGGGGCGGCGTGGGCGGCGTGACGTGGTTCTGATCACGCCGATCACGCCCTCGACTCGCGGCCAATCCATCGGCGGTGCAGAAGCCATGACTTGACCACCTGTGTGAGCAGCACGTAGCAGAGGATGGTGACGACGATGTACGGCCAGTAGAGCGCAGGGAGGGCCGTGAATCCGAGGTATCGAGCGAGTGGCGTGAACGGGAGCGCGACGCCGACTGTCATGATCATCAGACTCGCAGCGATCAAGAACGTAGACGGGCGGCTCTGAAGAAACGGAATTTTGTTCGTGCGAATGACGTGAATGACGAGCGTTTGGGTAAGCAAGCTCTCTACAAACCAGCCTGTCTGGAACAGACTCTGACTGCGCGCGGCCGCCTCTGGCGTTGAGACGTCACCGCACTTGAAGACATGGAGCATCAGGAAGAAGGTCGTGTAGTCGAAGACCGACGAGCAGGGGCCGATGAAGAGAATGAAGCGCGTCAATTCCTTGATGTCCCATGTGCGCGGTCGCCGAAGTTGCTCTTCGTCGACGGAGTCCGTGGGGATGGCAACCTGACCGGCGTCGTACAGCAGGTTGTTCGCGAGAATTTGGATGGGCCGCATCGGAAGGAACGGCACGAAAACGCTGGCCCCAATCACGCTGAACATGTTGCCAAAGTTGCTCGAGGCACCCATGCGCACGTACTTGATGATGTTCGAGAAGACCTTGCGTCCCTCGAGCACTCCGTCGTCGATGACGAGCAGCGACTTCTCGAGGAGGATCAAGTCGGCTGACTCCTTGGCGATGTCCACAGCGGTGTCGACGCTGATGCCGACGTCGGCGGCGTGGAGCGCGGGCGCGTCGTTGATGCCGTCGCCCATGAAGCCAACCGTGTGATGGCGCGACTGGAGCGCCCTGATGATTCGTTGCTTGTGCGCAGGGGATACCCGGGCAAAGAGGACGGTCTCCTCGGCTGCATCCGCGAGCTCTCGGTCTGTCATCTTCTCGACGGCGTCGCCGACGAGAGTGCGTTCGGTGAGCAGGCCGACCCCCTTGCAGACCTTGCGAGCGACGAGCTCGTTGTCGCCCGTGATGACCTTGACCGCAACGCCGTGGCGCTCTAGCGCCTGGATGGCGGCGAAAGCACTCTCTTTCGGCGGGTCGAGGAACGCGACGTAGCCCTCGAGGATCATCGCGCACTCGTCCGCCCTGCCATAGGGGGTCGCATGAGCGGCCACGATTCCGTGCGGAGGAGCGTCCTTGGTGGCGATCGCAAGAACGCGGAAACCGTCGGCGCTGAGGACCTCGTACTCCTTTTTCAGTGTCTCGAGATGAGGTGGGTCCATCGGAAAGAGCTGCCCGTCGAGCCTGAAGCGGGCACACTTGAGGAAGATCGCTTCGGGAGCGCCCTTCGAGACGATGCGGTCGTTGCCCTCGGGCGTGCGGACGACGACCGACATGATCCGCCGCTCGAAGTCGAACGGGATCTCGTCGACCTTCGCGAGCTCCGGAACGCGGGCGTGCGTGTGGGTCTCCTCGTGCGCCAGGATCGCGCGATCGAGGACATTCTTCAGGCCGGTCTGGAAGTGGCTGTTGATATACGCGAGCGCGAGCACGTCGTGGTTCTCACGCAAAGCGACGTCGCAGTGCCTCTCGAGGATGATCTCGTCTCTCGTGAGTGTGCCCGTCTTGTCCGTGCAGAGAATGTCCATCGCTCCGAGGTTTTGAATCGCATGGAGCCGCTTGACGATGACCTTCCTCTTGCCCATCGCGACTGCGCCCTTCGAGAGGCATAGCGTCACGATCATCGGCAGCATCTCCGGCGTGAGGCCAACGGCCACCGCGACGGCGAAGAAGAACGCTTCCCTCCACGAGCCCTTCGTCAGACCGTTGATGACGAAGACAAGAGGCACCATCACCGCCATGAAGGTGAGCATCAGCATGGTGAAGCGAGAGATGCCTCGGTCGAACGCGGTCGGGGGCGTGTGCTCCTGGAGCGCGTCGGCCATTCCACCGAGGTAGGTCTCCTTGCCCGTCGACACGACTACCGCGGTCGCCGCGCCGCTGCCAACGCTCGTCCCGAGGAATGCGATGCTCGTCAGCTCGAGCGGCGACGACGTATCGACCTTCTTCTCGACGACGAACTTCTCTACCGGAAAGCTCTCCCCGGTGAGCGAGCTCTGTATGACGAAGAGATCCTTGGCCTGGACCACGCGGACGTCGCCGGGAATCATGTCGCCGGCAGCGAGGTGGACCACGTCGCCGGGTACGAGCTGCGAGACCGGCAACTCTTGAGCCACTCCGTCGCGAAGCACAGTCGACTTGACCGAGATCATCGCTTTGAGCTTCGCAGCGGCGTTATTCGCTTTGGTCTCTTGGATCAGCTTCAGACCGACGCTTAGTGCGATCATCAGCAACATCATTGTCGCTGCGCGCGGATCGCCGGTGGCGAATGACACCGCAGCGAGCACGGCGAGCAGGATCACGAGGGGGTTGAGCACCGCGCGCGAGAACAACCTGAGAAGGCCGGGGCGCTGGTCCTTTGCGAGGACGTTCGGCCCGTGCTCCGCGAGCCGCGCTGTGGCTTCCTCGGCCGTCAGCCCCTCTGGCCGCGTTCTCAAGCGCGCATACACTCCCGCCGCGTCGAGTGTGGCCGTGTTCACGACGGCCTGCGACGCCCGCATCGACCGAGTCTCGTGACTCCTCGTGAGGAGCCGCTTCGGAAGGACACCAGATTGGTGGAGGGTCATGCGAAGAAGAGAGCCGGTTGCGTCAAGCCGGCCCCTCAGGCCTACGGCGAGCGAGTCGAACCAAGTACAGCACGATAACACTGTTGGTCAGGATAGTGAGCACGCGGCCGATGCTGAGATGGCGAGCAACTTCGAGGAGCTCAATGGGGAGGAGCGCTGTCGTGAACGCCACAATCAGCCACGGCCCCCACCAGCGCCTTCTCAGAAGAGCCCAGCCCTCCGCAATCTCCAGGATCCCATCGAGTCCGAGAGCGACCGCGACGAGCCATAGTCGGTGCCTGGTGTTGAGCGCCATCAGCTTGTCGGCCAACCACAAGCTCCACGCTCCAACCACGTGATGTTTCAGGAAAGCCGCGGCGCGGACGATAGGCGCTGTGCTGTCGGTAGTGGCGAGCAGAGCTGCGCCGGCGAGGAGCAGTTGGGCGATGCCCCTCACAAACTTGTAGCCGCTGAAGAGCTTGAGCCCAGTGGGTTGGTTATCCGTTGTGCCACCAAATCGCGAGGGCGGGCACCAAGAAGAGCATCGTTACCAAAACGATGCGCTTGACGGCTCGGTACATGTCCGCGCCAATATCCGAGCTTGGTCTGCCGAGTCGCTCGGGCATCGCGGGGCGCAGCGTGCCTGCGGGGTTCATGGAAACCTGCGCTCGGTGCGGTGAGGACGCAGATGAGGCTCGCGATGGTTCAGCATAGGGTGACCCCGTCTATCAGTGGCAATTTCGCGTCGTTGTGTTCGTCGATGATCGAAGCGAGCAAGGGGCGTTCCGCTCCCGACAGCACCGCGCCAACCCATCGTGCGCACCCGGCGCCGCCAACAGTGGGCTGTTCAGTCGAGGCTGGGCAACGAGACCGCGAGCGTGCTCCGCGCGAAGGCAGAGAGTGGCGCCACCCGCGGGGCCGGGCAGGAAACTGATGCTCGAAGTCGGCCGACTCGCGCTCCTCGTATACCGACTCTGAGTCCGATTGGTGGTAGCGCGACCGTCCCAACGGCTTTCGGTCGGTGCGCCGCGATACGGCTCCTCGCGGACGAGCCACCCAAGCCGCTGCATCTCGGCTCCTCGCGAAGCCGACGAGGGCTGCCAAGCCGCCTATCGCCGAACGCCCCGCCGATGGAGCGGCCACACGAGAGACTGCCCCCGATCGGTCCCCCGTTGGGTCTAGGAATGCGGCGGCTCGTCTCGGGCCACCCCGGGGAAGTTCGCCCGAGCGCCACTCGCTGCCGATGCGCCCGAGGGACCTAACTAAAGCATCCTCCGCAACCTGATGCGGAAGTTCCGTGCGGGCGTCGTCTGTACCTCCCTGCGAGCGCGTGCTGTTGTTCAGGCGCGCGTGTCATGATGCGCTGGATGAGACCGGACCACGCCTCCGCGCCCGCCGCCCAAGATTTGGAACACGACGCTTGCTAACACCGGCGCTGGTCATCATCCTCGTCAGCGCCGCGGACGCGCGCGCGCCGGAGATGGCGACGGTCGCCGCATCTGCAGCCGAGGCGCTCGGTCCGAACGCATCGGTCATCGTTCGCGAGGTCGCGCAGCTGCCGTCCGACGCCGACGCCGAGCAACTCGAAGAGGTGCTCTCGGCGACCGCGATCGTCGAGCTGAGTTGGTCCGATTTCGCGATGCGACGAAGAGCTCGACTCCACGCTCACGTTCGGATCGGATGGCGGGACAGGGAGCTCACGTTTGATCCCGGCGACCCGGCGGCCGAACGGGGGTACGCGGTCGGCTTCGCCGTGGCGGCACTGGTGCCCCCGCAGAAGCCCGAGGGAAAATCCGAACCCTCGCACACGCCGGGGCCGCCGCCCGCTTGGGTCAACCCCGCGCCGCGGCCGAGCCCGCGGGTGGCTCCCCGATCGTTCTTTGCTGTCGACCTCGTCGTCAAGGCGAGCTCCGGTGTCGCGGGTTACGCAGGTGGGCTCGGTGGCGAGCTCGCGACGCGTGCGTTCAACCCGGCGGGGCTGTCGGCGCGGCTCGCCGTCGGCGCACGTCTGGGTGAGATCGCGCCGGCCCGTGCCTCCGCGCTGACGACTTGGGCGGGTCTCGGCTTCAGCGTCCCACTGCTCTCCCGCATCGCGACCGACGGCGCGGCGACGTTCGAGCTGGGTCTGCGAGCCGATCTCCTCCTGCTCCGCCACGCGTTCGCGAGGAGCGCGCGCGGCCCCGATACCGTCTCGCGGGACAGCCGCTGGATACCCGGCGTTGATCTGATGGCCGAGGGCACCCTCGCTGTAGCGCGCGACGCGGCCGTGGTCGGCGCGGTGGGGGCGGAGTACGCGTTCGGTGCGACCCGCGTGTTCGTCGGCGATTCGGCGGTCGCCACCGTACCCCGCCTGCGCTTCGTCTTCGAACTCGGCCTGCGGGCGCGATTCTGATGCGCTGCCTTGCGATCGGGTCGGGAGGGTACTCTCAGTACTTGGGCCCCGTGCGCGTCGTGCTCGCCATACTCGCGTTCTTATGCATCCAGCTAGGGTGCGATGGCGCCGTGCGTCTCGAGCCCGACCACTCGGACGCCGTGCCGGTCGACCGCGATTCCGCGACCCAATGCCGACGTAACGACGATTGTCGGGTCGCGACCCTTCACTGCGACGTTCCCAGCGGCCGCTGTGTCCCCTGCCTCACTGACGCCCACTGCACCGACGACATGCGACGGTGCGACCTCGCGGCGCACGTCTGCGTACAGTGCGGCACTGCCGCCGATTGCGAGTCAGAAGAGAGCTGCCAACCGACGACGCGACGATGCGTACGCCCCTGCGTCCCCGGCGACGCCGGGACCTGCTCCTCGGAGGCTCCGATTTGCGACCCGCGTACGAAGTACTGCGCCGAGTGCCTCGGTGATCCGGACTGTACCAGTTCGGAGCGGACGCGATGCGACATCGCGACCGGGACCTGCGTGGCTTGCACCAACGATGCGGCCTGCACCGCCGACAAACCGTTCTGCGATACGAAGCGAGGTCGGTGCACGCAATGCCGGGGCTCGTACGACTGCGGCGCGAGTGATCTGGTGTGCGAGCCGGTCGAGGGGGAATGCAAGTGATGCGCGCTACGGTGTCGGGCCGATGAGCGTGCGCGCCTCGTCGCGCGCGAACCCACTGGGAAACCGCACGAGGTAATCTTTCGCAGCGACACGCGCCGCATCTCCATCGAGGAGCCGCATCCGCTCGACCAGCGCGCTCTCGGCGTGAGGCCCGGTCGGATAGTCGGCGGCGAGCTTCTCGAGGAGACGTCGCGCCGCGCCGCGGTCGCCGCGCTTCTTGGCGTCCATTGCCTCGGCGTAGAGCGCGTTCTGGATCGACAGCGCGCTGCCCACGGTGGATGACGCCGGATCCGCTTTGTGCGGTGTGACCGGCAAGGAGCCGGAAGGGGCGATGGCGCTCGGCCCGATCGCGGCAGGGTGGCATCGCGGAAGCTCCTCACCCGCAACCAGGGTTGTGGACGTCGCACCGTATCGCACGACAACGACGCCCTCCGAGACGATCACGCGCGTGCGAGCGCGAGGAGTACACCCGGCGAGCGGCTCGTCGAGCACATCGACACGGAATCGAGTGCCATGCACCTCGACCTCGGCGTCGATTGTGCGAACCACGAACCGCCCGCCCGCTGGCAAGGGCGCGACGTGAGATTCGAGCGTGCCCTTCGAGAGATGGAGCACCTGCTGCATCGCATCAGCGAGATCGACTCGAGCCTCAGTGGCGCTTCCCAGCTGCAGCGTGGTGCCGGTGGAGAGAGAGAGCGCCGCCGCAGCGATTGGCTCGGTCGAACCGGTACGGAACAGGCGGTCGCCCTGCTCCAGGACCGCCGGCAGCGCGATCTCTCCGGTACCTCGAAGCAGCGACACGCCGCCGCCGCCCTCGGCCACGGCAACGTGCACCGGTAGGGCCGGTGCGGCGGGCTGCGCGATCGGCGAGCGCGGCGCTGGTCGGAGACCGCGAGCGCCAAAGAACAACAGCGTCACCGCAGCGGCGGAGGCGAGCACCACCACCACCGCTGTCCGCGCACGCCTTCGCCAGGCGGCACGCCCGATCTCATCGGCGAGCCTCTCGATCGCGCGCGCGCGATCGTCGCGGGAGGGAGCGGGGACGGCTACGACGGCAGCCGCCCGAAGTAAACGAGCGGCATCGCTTGCCGGAGGGGTTTGTAGTTCGGTCATGGCGTCTTCTCCGCGGCGGCAATTACAAGCGATGCAAGCTCGGGGTCGCTGGCGATTCGCGCATGGAGCTCCTTGCGCCCGCGCACCAGCCTGCTCTGCGCGGCGGCTATCGACACACCGGTGATCTCACTGATCTCGCGCAAATCGTAACCCTCGACGTCGTGGAGCACGAAGGTCCACGCCTTGTTCGGGTCGAGATCGTCGAGGTGCGCGCGGACGCGACCGATGAGCTGCCGGTGCGCGGTATCTGCCTCGAGATCGTGGAACGACGCGGTGTCCTCGTTGACGTTCTCAAGCGAGAAGATGCGCTTTCGTCGCGTTCTCGTTCGAAGCTCCCGGTAGACGGTGCGCGCGGCGATGCGCATCGTCCAAACATCCAGTGAGCAATCGCCACGAAATCGGGCAAGCGACCGAACGAGCTCGATCATCGTGATCTGAGCGAGCTCCTCATGCTGGGCGTCGTAGCGCCCGAGCAGGCCTCCGATCGTACGGTCAACGACCGAGCGCACGCGATCATGCAGCTCGGTGGCCGCGCCCCGATCGCCGTGCCGAACCGCCGTCAGGAGCTCGATCTCGTCGGTGCAGGGCCCCGGCCGGCCCAATGTAGGGGGGGAAACAGCGGCCGATGGCTCGCGCTCACCCGCAACGAGCCGAAGTCTTCGGAGGGGAGAGCCGCGCACGGTTGGCACCTTTAGAATAGTGCCTTGCATCCGCCCCCAGCAGGCAAACGGTCCGCGCGCACAGATTTCTTGCGTGCGGCTTGCTCAGCTCGCCTTCACGCACTCCGAAGCGGACACGTCACAGCGTGGCAAGTCAGCCGGACAATCGAGCGCCGATAGGCACCGTACGCATTCACCACGGACGCGGTCGCAGCGCGGGTTGGTCGTCGACATGCAATGCGCGTCGCTGGTGCAGCCGACGCAGCGACCGCTCGCGGCGTCGCAGACCTCGCCCATTGCTGGGCAGCTCACCGCGTCGCACACGCAAATCCGACGCGCCGGATCGCAGATCGGCGAGCTGGCGGGGCACACAGAGGGATCCCCGCTCGGGCAGCTCTTGACGCAACGTCGCGTCGTCGCCTCGCAGATCTCGCCGGCCGCGCAGTCGGCTGCCAGCCCGCACTCGACACAGCGGTGGAGCGCGAGATCGCACCGACGCATTCCACCGCATTGCGCGTCGTCTCGGCACTCGACGCATGTCCCGGACGCAGCATCGCACACGAGACCGAGCGGCACGCACAGCGCGTCGTCCTTGCAAGTCGACGGAGGTGGTGGTGGTGGACGAAAGGCGTCCCCGGTGTCGCCATCGACTGCGTCATCGAGCGCTGAGGCATCGACTGCGGCGTCACCAGGCGACGAGGCGTCGCGGGGGGGCGCGGCGAGCGTCGCGAAGCGCGCCTCCGCGTCGGCGCACGCACCGAGCGTGAGCAACGCGATCGAAAGAGTTCGTGCACTCACATGTACAGCGTAGCTCGAATCAGGCAGGCAATGCCGGTCAGAACTGGAGACGGAGGCCAGCTGAGAACACGACGCGGAGCGCGCCGGGACGGGCAGCCGGGACGTTGTCGATGTAGACGGTCGTGCGTCGGGCGATCCACTCGACGCCCACGCCCATCATCGCGGCGGCTCCGCGACCGAGCTCGTAGCCGGCGTCCGTCGCGAGAGAAAGACCCGGCGACCAGGTCACGATAGAAACAGCGTTGTGAGAGAAGCTGTCGCGCGACGCCAGCGCATCGACGCGCAGACGCGCACGGAACAGGGAGGCTTGTCGGCCGAGTGGTGCGCCCTCGATCCCAACCCCGGCGACGAGCGTCGTGGTCGACGTCGAGACTCCGATCGACGTGAGGTTCCCCAAACGGGTCGCAGCGCCGGCGCGAAGGACCAAGCGGTCGAGGAGGACGCCGAATCCCAGAGCGACGCCATAGGCACTGACGGCAACGCCCCCGCCGCTCCCTGCTACTCCTAGCGATGAGTCGAGGAAAGCGCGGATCCGAGCGCTCGGCTGCGGCGGCCGAAGCTCCGGGTGACCTGTCGGCACAATCGGCGGCACAATCGGCGGCGCTGCAGGCTTGGACGCAATCGGGGGTAGATCCGGCACGGCTTCCGGCGACATCGCGATGACCGCCAAGCCCACCGTCCGACCGCGCTCCGAAGGCGCATCCGTCGGCGCGAAATCAAGCTCCCGGTCTTCCCAGCGCGCGTCGCGGCGGACGAGCACGTGCACAGTGACGTGACTGTGGTCGTTGCCCGACCAGCGGATCTCGACGAGCGCATCCGCCGAAAGCTTCGTCGCCAGCGCCATCGCATCGGGATCGGGCGGCACGATGTCGACCTCGCGCACCACCACTACCGCGCTCGGACCAAGACCTTCGCGCGTAACGCTGGTCGCGCTGACCGTTTCCGGATCGTGCGCTTCGCTGCTCGCGACGAGGAAGACGATGACGAGCGACGCGGACAAGAGAACGCTGACCCCCTGGACAGTCCAAGGTCAAACCCGGTTCGTGCACCCGTACCGGACGCCGGCGACGCGGGTGCAGCGCTGGCCCCGCATCAAGATACCGCAGAGGGAACGGCACTGGAGCCTGGAAACAGCACGGTTCGGCTCGAGGCGCACGTCGTGCCCACACCTGCCACTTCTCGGGCGTCGCGCGCTCCGGCGGTGCCTGCTACGACCTCGAGATCGCTACTATCCTTTGCGATGTCAGAGGCGAGGCGCCCGCACACTCGACCTGCCCTGCAGCTGGTCTCGAGCGCCGTATTCGAGCGAGGTTCGGTTTCCCTCCCCTCCGCCCCCTCTCCGGGGGGCGGGAGCGAGAACCCCGTCCTCGACGACACCGAGCTGCTCGCCTCACTCGGCCGCGGCGATCGCAGCGCGGCGCGGGCCGTGTACCTGCGTTTGGCGCCGGTGATTGATCGCACCATCGTGCGGCTCCTCGGACGTGACGATCGCGAGCACGAGGAGCTCGCGCAGCTCTCGTTCATCGAGACCATCCGTTCGATCGCAACGTTCCGCGGTGAGTGCTCACTCGATACGTGGACCTCGCGTGTCACCGCGCACGTCGTCTATGGGGAGCTGAAGCGACGGCGCCGTGACAGCATGTTCTTGGTGATGGACGGCGAGGATCGGCTCGAGGTCCCGAGCGGCGATCCGGAAGCCGACGCGGTGCGAAGGAGCCTCCTCCGGCGGGTTCGCACCCACCTCGAGCGGCTGGATCCGGTCAAGGCCTTCACCGTCGTGCTGCACGACGTGTGTGGGTACGATCTCCGAGAGATCGCCGAGATCACCGAGGTCACCGTCGCGGCAGCTCAGAGCCGGCTCGTCCGCGGTCGAGCGGAGTTGCATGAGCGCATCGAACGAGATGGGGAGCTCCGCGCCCTGCTCTCGGATTCCTCGAATGAACGGAGGACGCGATGACCGAGCCGCGCGAGCGCCTCAGCGAGACCGCGACGAGAGTCCTCAGGGACAACCCCGTCGCGGTACCCGGCCGTAGCGACCAGGAAGTGGACGCGATGCTCGAGGTCATCGGCGACTCGATCGTTGCCAACGCCGTTTTGCGTCGCAGGCGGCGCGCTGGGATCGTGACGGCGGTCACCCTGGCCGCGGCGGCGCTGCTCGTCGCTGCCATCCCCTTGGCGCGCCGGATGCGCGGCGCCGGATCCACTCCGGCGGCCCCGGCCGGCGTCCGCGTCGTCGGCGCA
>JALHOE010000031.1 GCA_022843175.1 Deltaproteobacteria bacterium | reverse complement strand
AAGGCGCACCGCGCGCGGATCGCCGAGACCACCTCCCGAGCCGCCGCGCTCGGCGAGCTGCTCGCCAAGGCCGCGCTCCTCGATCGCGCGGCCGCCGTCGACGCCGGCGCCACCACCACCTCGGCCGACCAGCGCGCCGACGAGATCCGCCGCGGCGTTCGCAACGATCTTCGCGAGGCGCTCGATGCGTTCCGCCGCGAGCGCGACGAGCTGGCCGCGAAGGACCACCCGACGATGGCGCCCTATCTCGAGCGCCGGCTGGTCGAGCACGTGGAGGTCGCCGCGGGGCGCACCATCGCCGGCGTGCTCGCGGCCGAGGGCGCGGCCGTTCCGCTCGGCGAGATCGCCCTCGATGCGTCGGCGATCGCGCGCGGCTTCGCGGCCGGCGGGATCGACGTGGTCGAGGGGCGCAGGGCCGGCCGCGCCCGCGGCGACGTCGAGGGCCCCCTCGTCCGTGCGCTCCTGCGCGCCGTCGCCGCGCGGCTGCGAAGCGCGGGAGAAAAGGCCCCCGACGACGCGGCGGCCACCCTCCCGCGTGCGCGCGAGCTCGGCGCATTTGCAGACGTGCTTGCGCCACCCCCCCCGGCCTTGGCACAACAAGGGTCATGAAGAGGCTCGTCGCGCTCGCGATCGCGCTCGGCGCGTTCGGCCTCGGGTCCTCGCGCGGCGATCCGCCGGGCACCCTCCCGCCGTCGGTCCCCGGGAACGTCGAGATCTCCGCCGACACGCTCGAGGTCGACACCAAGGAGCAGTCGGCCACGCTCACCGGCAAGGTCGTCTTCACCAAGGGCCAGGACCTCTCGCTCCGCTGCCCGAAGATCGAGGTGAAGTACGAGTCCTCGGGCCCGCGCGTGGCCTGGGCCAAGGGCTCGGGCGGGATCACCGCCGACGTGAAGGGCGTGCGCGCCGAAGCGCCCGAGTTCGAGCTCGATCTGGTGAAGCAGAAGCTCTGGCTCCGCGGCGGCGTCCGGCTCTATCGCGGTCAGGGCTGGGTCGCGGCCGACGGCGCCGAGATCGACCTGGCCAGCGCGCGCGTGACGATGAACAACGTGAAGGCCTCGCTCCCCGTCGGTAACCTCAAGAAGCCTTGAGCGTGCCCCACGCCGAATCGACCGCGCGGCTGCTCCGGGCGTGTGATGTCGAGACGCGGCGGCACGGCGCGCCGATCCTTCGCGGCGTATCGATCGACATCGACCCCGGTCGCGTCGTCGCGCTCCTCGGCCCGTCGGGTGCGGGCAAGACTTCGTTCTTCCGGATCGTCGTCGGCGAGGAGGCCCCTCACGCCGGCAAGATCCTCTTCGACGGCGTCGACGTCACCGACGAGCCGCTCTGGCGCCGCGCGCGCCGCGGCATCGGGTACCTGCCGCAGGGGCCGAGCGTGTTGTTCGATCTCTCGGTGCGCGAGAACCTCGCGACGTACGCCCGCATCGTGGGCCGCAGGCCCGGCGAGGTGCTGGCGCTGTCGGAGCGCGTCGAGCTCGATGCGCGGCTCGACGTGCTCGCCGGCGATCTCTCCGGCGGCGAGCGCCGGCGCCTCGAGCTCGCGCGGGCCCTCGCGGCGCGGCCCCGCGTGCTCGTGTGCGACGAGCCGTTCAGCGGCGTCGATCCGGCCGGCGCGGCGCGCCTCGCGACCATGCTCCGAACCCTCGCCAACGACGACTCGATGGCGATCCTCCTCGCCGATCACCACGTCGTCGAGTCGCTGGCCATCGCCGACGAGGTGCTGCTGCTCGTCGACGGATTGGTCGAGATGCGCGGCACGCCCAAGGAGTTCGCCGCCCATCCCTCGGCGCAGGGCCGCTACCTCGGCCATTGGCGAAGCGGCGACTCGTTGCCACCCCGCAGCGGTCCCTGAGCCGCTACTCTGTTTTCGCCGATGGGCATCCCCTCGTTCATCCTCCAGCGGCTGCATCGCGTCCGCGGGGCGACGTGTCAGCGCTCGATCGAGAGCGGGATCCCGGCCACCTGCCTCGCGTATGCGACCGAGGGCACGGAGATCCTCGTCGGTCACGACGACGGCGTGCCGCGGCTGTTCGACACCGCCCACTTCGAGCTCGCGAGCGAGTTCGTGCCGCACGACGCGCCCGTGCTCTCGGTCGCCTCGCGCGCTTCGGGTTGGGCCACGTCTTGCGGTCGCGGCCGGGTGCGGATCTGGGGCGGCTTCGGCGAACCGAAGCGCGAGTTCCGCGACGAGGCGGGCGCGCCGGAGCAGGCCTGCTGGGCCATCTCGTGGAACCGCGACGGCTCGCGGCTGCTCACCGCCCACCAGGACCGCACGGTGCGCGTCTACGACGCCGAGCGCGCGATGCGGCTCAAGAAGCTCGGCCTGCCCTTCGAGGCGCGGGCGGTCGCCTTCGGCCCGGAGGACGTGCAAATCGCGCTCACCGAAATCGGCAGCGCGGCGATCTTCGAGGGCGAGCGCGAGATCGCGTCGGCGATGTTCCCCGTCGGCGAGCCGCGCGACGACGTGTACCCCTACGTGTCGTTCGGGTTCTCCCGCGACCGCCGGATGATCGCCGCGGCGGTCCGGAGCGACGAGATCCACCTCACGCACTGGGACGACACGGTGGTCGTGCTCCGCGGTCACAACGATCTCGTGACGAGCCTCGCCTGGAGCCCCGAGGGCCGCTTCCTCCTCTCGGGGAGCGAGGACTGCACCGCGCGGATCTGGGACACCACCACCCGCGACTGTGTCGTGACGATGAACGACGTGAGCCCGGTGCGCGCGGTCGCGTTCCACCCCCATGGACACGACTGCGCGACGGTCACCGAGGACGGCACGCTGCGGATCTACGAGCTCGACTCCGATTGGTTCGACCTCAACGACGCGATCCTCCAGGCGAGCGACGTGCTCGAGGGCCGGCGGGTGCCGCTGTGGCCCACGACCGCGCCGCTCGACCTCGACTTCGTGCTCGACGTGTGGACCGACCTCCGCCGCCGCGGTCGGCACTCGCGCATCAGCAACGACCTCGCGCACAAGGGCGAGTCGGTCCGCCGCACGGTGCTCGAGCTCCTCGCGCTGCTGTCGTCGGAGGCCACGCCCGAGATCCCACGCTTCGGGCTCGAGCGCTACAAACACCCGCTCTTTCGTGTCGCGCTCGCCGACCTGCGGATCGCGACCGAGCTCTGTCAGCGCCTCGGCGGTGACGCGATGGCGCTCGCCGATCTGCAGCGGCTGCGGCGCGTCCCGACGACCGAGGTCATGCCGAGCGGATTCTCGATTCCGCCCAAGCGCGTATGATGTCCGCAATGATTCGGCTGCTCGACATGTCGCACGACGGTGCGCGCGCGCTCCTCGCCACCGGCGTCACGGTGCACGCGTTCGTCAACCCGGTCGAGTATCACGGGCCGCACCTCCCGCTGCACAACGACCACCTGGTCAGCTTCGGCCTCGCCCGCGCCCTGCATCAGGGGTCCGAGCAGCCGTTCGTCTACGTCGACGATCTCGCGATCGGCGTCGAGCCGACCAAGGGGCAGGGGTCTCGCCATACCCCGTTCGACGTCGCGTGCGCGGTCATCCGCGAGGCCTCCCGCGCGCTCGCCGAGCTCGGCGCCGAGCGGGTGATCCTCCACACCTTCCACGGCAACCCATTGCATAACCTCGCTATCGAAGCGGGCGTCGAGGCCCTCCGCGCGGCCGGCGTGCGCGCGCTCGCGCCGTTCAACGCGGTGCTGCGCGAGCTGCTCGAGGTCGACGGCTCGCTCTACGCCGACGCCTTCGCGCACATCGAGGACCGCGCCGAGCGCGACGAGATGATGCAGGGGCTCCACCTCGACTTCCACGGTGGCTTCTTCGAGACGTCGATGACGATGGCCCACGCGCCGCAGTCGGTGTCGTCGGGCTATCGGCTGCTGCCGCCGTGCCCGGCGATCACGCCGCACACGCTCGCGGCCAACGCCGCGCGCATCGCCAAGCTCGTGGGGCGAGACGTGCTCGCCAAGGAGCTCGGACTCGCGGCGTTCGGCCTCGGCTGGCAGGCGCTCGACCCGTTCCCCGGCTACACCGGCCGGCCGCACCGCGCCACGGCCGAGGCCGGCGCGGTGTTCACCCGTCACATCCTCGACCGCTACCGCGCGCTCGTCGCTACCGTCCTCGACGGTGACGGCGTATCCCCTCCACCGATCATGCCGTGGGTTGCGACGGTGACCGCGCACGGTCGCCTCAGCGTCTGATGCCGGGCCGCGATGCACAGCATTGGCTCCACCGCCTCTCGGCCGACGAGTGGCTGCGCGCCGGTATGCGCGAGCTATCCGTGGCCAAGGACTCCGTGCAGCGTCACGCCACGCGTCCGGCGCTCGCGAGCGCGCGGCGGGCGGCGGGCATGGGTTGGAACGCCGTGCTCGCGCTCGAAGAGACCCCCGACCCCAAGTTCGGTCGCAGCTACGCCGATCACCTGCGCGCGCTCGCCGACGGCGCGCCGCTCGACACGAGCGACACCTCGCCAATTCCCGCGGAGGTACGCGCCGCGGCCAAGCGCCTGATGGACGATCCGGCGGCCGGGCCGCAGAAGGTCGTGACCATCCTCACCCCCACGCGCGACGCCAAGCTGCTCGACGCCGCGGAGACCATCCTCGCCGAGGCCTGGGCCCGGGTCACCCGTCGGTCGAGCTGATCCGCAGGGCGCCGTTTCCGCCCTACCTACACGCTTCTACGTCGGCGCCACGATCGAGGCGGTTAACGGGCGCGCAGCCCTCGACGTACTATCCCAACGAACCGATGTCCGAAGCGCTCTCCGCCGTGTCCGCCACGCCCTCACCGCAGAACGTGACCACCCTTCGTGCCCTGATCGACGAGCGTGTGCAGAGCGGCCAGCGCTTCAAGCTCACCGAGGTCGTCGCCATCATCGTGCCGATCTGCGCAGAGGTCGCCCAGCTCCACGCGCGGGGCGAGCCGGTCTACCTCCACCCGTCGTCGATCGGCGCGGGACCCGACGGCACGCCGCACCTGATCGCCGAGCTCGCCCGGAGCAAGCCCGCGCCCGGGCGGGACGCCGCCGCGATCGCGCCCGAGCTCGCGAGCTCCTCGCCGACGGCGCGCTCGAGCGTCTACGCGGTGGGCGCGATCGTCTACGAGATGCTCACGCTGCAGGCGGTCGGTCCGGGGATGAAGCTGCCGACGCAGCTCGTCCCCTCGCTCCCGCCGATCGTCGACCAGATCCTCGCCAAGGCGCTGGTGCCCGATCCGGCGCAGCGGCCCGACGATCTGCCCGCCTTCGCGCAGGCGATCCATCACTTCGCCCCCAAGTCGATCGCGCCGCCGCCCGCCGTCGACGACCACTCGTTCGAGGTCGACATCGACGTCAGTCACTCGATGGTGCCGCCCCAGCCCGGCGCGCCCGCGGTGTCCTCGCGCCTCCCCACGCTCGATCCGTTCGGCTCGGTGATCGATGCGCGCGCGTCCCAGCCGCAGGGCCAGCAGCGCGCGTCCAACAGCGCGGGCGAGGAGCTCGCGGCGCTCAAGGCGCGCCTCGAGTCCGACCCCGCGCCGCGTTGGATCGTGGTGAAGGACAAGATGGACCACGGCCCGTTCGCCGCCATCGAGCTGCTCCAGCAGATCGTGTCCAACTCGTTCAAGCCGCTGGACCTCCTCATCGACACCCATACCGGGGCCAAGGTCGTCATCAAGGACCACCCCGAGTTCTCGCGCTTCGCGCACCACGCGCACCTCAAGCGCGAGGAGATCGCCGAGCAGAAGGCGGTCGTCGTCGCCGAGAAGCGCGAGAAGGTCGCCGCCGCGGGCAAGACCACGATCGGCATCCTCGCGGTCGCGGGCGTGCTCACGGTGGCCGGCCTCGTGTTCTGGCGCATCCAGGCCAAGCGCGCCGAGGACGCCAAGCGCCGCGCCGAGGAAGAGGCGATGAGCATCGCCGGCGAGGGCAGCATCGCCGGGCAGAAGAAGGCGGCGGCGCCCAAGGCGTTCGGCGGCGGCGGCGGCGGCGGCTTCGGCGGCAAGAGCTACGACGACGCGCTGAAGAACAGCGTGAGCGACATGGACGCCGAGACGCTGAGCATGAAGGAGTGCGCGGCGCCGATCGGCGGCGACATCGCGGGCTCGTGCGGTCTCAACGGCAGCGCGACGGCCAAGGTCGTCGTCAAGAACGGCCGCGCGGCCGGCGTGACGGTGACGACCGACCCCCCGCAGCCCGGCGTCAACAGCTGCATGGCGGGGCGCATCTCGGGGCTCTCCTGGCGCAGCGTCTCGGGCGCCACGGGCTGCATTCGCACGTTCAAGGCCCATTAGTCGCACCGGCAGATGTGATAGAAACGCCCCCGAGATGCGCGTCGCTCTGGGGCTAGCCGTCTTCGCGCTCGGTTGCAGCCGCGAGGTCGCTGCCGGCCTCGACGAGGCCGACGCCAACCGCGGCGTGGTCGCGCTCGCGCGCGCCAACGTCGACGCCGAGAAGATGGCCGATCCCACCGCCGAGGGCCGCTTCAAGCTGGTCGTCGGCCGCGACGAGGCCACGGTCGCCATCTCGGTGCTCGCGAGCGAGGAGATCCCCCGCCCGCGCTCCGCGGTCGTCACCGCGCCCGGCATCATCCCGTCGCCCGAGGCGGACCGCGCGGCGCGCATCGCCGCGATGGCCTCGCAGATCGAGCGCAGCCTCGGCTCGATCGACGGCGTGCACGACGCGCGGGTTCACCTCGACGTCCCGCTGACCGACCCGCTCGTCGCCGCGCTCGCCACCGAGGGCAAGACGCTGCGCGCCACGGCCTCGGTGCTCATTCGTCACCGCAGCGCCAACCCTCCCATTCAGGCCGACGACGTGCGCAAGCTCGTCGCCGGGGCAGTCTCGGGACTCGCGCCCGAGTCCATCGCGGTGGTGATGGTGCAGGTCCCCCAGATGACGCTCACCGGCGACCGCGAGCTCGCGCACCTCGGGCCGATCGCCGTGACCCGCGGCTCGCTCCCCACGCTCCGCTGGGTGCTCGGCGTCGCGTTCATCGGCCTGTTCGGCCTCGGCGCGGCGCTGCTCGCTCTCGCGGTGCGCGTGCGTCGCCTGAAGGACGAGCGCGAGCCCGTACCCGTTCGATGATCCGGATCGAGCACGTCTCGAAGACCTACGCGCAGCCCGTCCTCCGCGACGTCACGTTCGACGTGCCCGACGGCTGCCTCTACGGCCTCATCGGCCCCGGCGCTTCGGGCAAGAGCGTGCTGCTCAAGAGCATCGTCGGGCTGATCAAGCCCGACTCCGGGGCGATCCTCGTCGACGGCGAGGACGTCACCAAGATGGACGATCTCCAGCTCGGGAAGTTCCGGCTCAAGTTCGGGATGCTCTTCCAGAACAACGCGCTCTTCGACTACATGCCGGTCGGCGACAACATCGCCTTTCCGCTCCGTCGCCTCTACGACCTGCCCGAGGACGAGATCCAGGCCCGCGTCGCCGAGCGGCTGCAGCGCATGGCGCTCGCCGGCTTCGAGGCCCGCGCGGTGGGCGGCCTCTCGGGCGGCCAGAAGAAGCGGATCGGCGTCGCCCGCGCGACGGTCACCCGCGCCCCGATCATCCTCTACGACGAGCCCGCGGCGGGCCTCGATCCAGTGACGTCGCAGAAGATCTTCAACTTGCTCCGCGACGAGCAGCGGGCCGCCAACGCCACGGTCGTGATGGTGTCCTCGGACATCGACCGACTCCTCACGGTGACCGACCGGGTGGGGATGCTCTATAAGGGGCGCCTCATCTTCGACGGCACCACCGAGGAAGCGAAGACGAGCCAGAATCCAGCGGTTCGGCAGTTCATTTACGGCCTCGACGAAGGTCCCCTCTGATGCAGCACTCGTTCGCGATTGGTGACAGTAAGCTCGATCTCTGGGTCGGCGACATCACCACCCAAACCACCGACGCGATCGTCAGCGCTGCCAACGCACTCCTCCTCGGCGGCGGCGGCGTCGACGGCGCGATCCACCGCGCGGCGGGCCCCGAGCTCCTCGACGCGTGCAAGGCGCTGAAGAAGACGTTGCCGGGCGGCGTCCTGCGCACCGGCGGGGCGGTGATCACGCCGGCCTTCAAGCTCGCAGCCAAGCACGTCATCCACTGCGTCGGACCGATCTACGACCGCGAGGGGCCCGAGGCGCCCGAGCTGCTCTCGAGCTGCTATCGCGAGGCGCTCGCGATCGCCCGCGAGCGAGCGCTCGGCTCGATCACCTTCCCCTCCATCGCCACCGGCGTGTACGGCTATCCCGTCGACGACGCCGCGCCGATCGCGCTCGGCACCGTGATCGACGAGCTGCGGGCGCACGGCCGGCCGCAGCTCGTCCGGTTCTCGCTCTTCGACGCGACGATCTTCAACGTCTACCGGCGCGCGGGCGAGGCGCTCCTGCGGTGAAGAAGATCCCCCCGTGGGCGATGGTCCTCATCGGCGCGCTGGTCTGCGTCGGGCTCGACCTCGGCTACGACGCGGCGGTCTCCGCCGACCGCGCGCTCAAGTTCTGGATGCACATCGCGGTGATCTGCGCGATCAACGTCCTCGGCGCGACGTCGCTCAACATCGTCAACGGCATGGCGGGGCAGTTCAGCATCGGCCACGCCGGGTTCGTCGGTCTCGGCGCGTACCTCGGCGGCGCGGTCGCCGCGCGCGTCGCGTTGATGATGGGGCTGTCGCTCGCGCAGCTGCACGACAACCTCACCCTCGGCCAGTCGATGGTGATCATGCCGGCGGTGCTCCTGCCGGTGATCGTGGTGTGCGCGCTGGTCGGGTTCGTCGTCGGTCTTCCGTCGCTCCGTCTCCGCGGCGACTACCTCGCGATCGTCACCCTCGGCTTCAGCGAGATCCTCCGCCTCACGGTGCTCGGCACGGCCGAGGAGACCGCACAGAACCCGATCACCCGCGCGATCGCCGCGCTCGGCGGCTCGCTCGGTTACCGGGGCCCGCGCGTCGGCACCGACTTCACCGGCGTCCCGAGCGTCGCCGGTCCCTTCTGGACCGTCGGGATCGCCGCGTTCGCCGTGTTCCTCGCGCTCCGCCTCAAGCGGTCCGGCTACGGTCGCGCGCTCCGCGCCGTCCGCGAGGACGAGATCGCCGCGGCCGCGGTGGGCGTCGATCCGGCCCGCTACAAGGTCACCGCCTTCGTCCTTGCCGCCGTCGGCGCCGGCATCGCGGGGGCGCTCCTCGCCGTCCAGCGCGACGGCCCCGGCATCGTCAGCCCCGCACTCATGAAGTTCGACCGCTCGTTCGAGGTGATCACGATGGTGATCCTCGGCGGCTCGGGCAGCGTGAGCGGCGCCGCGATCGGCGCGATCCTCTACACCGTCGTGTTCTACGCGAGCGAGGAGGGCCTGCGGATCGCTGGCCAATCGGGCGTGGAGATCTTCGCCAAGATGGACGCCGCCGCGCTCCGCATGGCGCTGTTCGCCGCCACCCTCGTGCTCGTCATGCTCGTCCGCCCCGAGGGCATCTTCGGCGAGCGCGAGCTCTTCGAGAAGAAGGACGGAGGAAAGCCCGTCGACAAGGAGCCCAAGGGCAAGAGCGGCGTCCCCGGCGCGCTCGAGGCCTGACCCAACCGCGCGAGCGTCTCCGAACGACGCTCACGGAATCGACAGCGGCTTCACGAACCCCGGCTTCGGCGGCTTCTTGATCGGCGGAGGCTTCACGATCGGCGGGGGCAGCGGCTTGACGATCGGCGGGGGCAACGGCTTGACGATCGGCGGGGGCAGCGGCTTGACGATCGGCGGGGGCAGCGGCTCGACGATCGGCGGGGGCAACGGCTTCACGATCGGGGGCAGCGGCTTCGGCATCGGAGCGGGCTCGGCCGGCGGGATCACGAGTGGCTTCCCGAACGGCACGTTGCGCACCGCGTGCGGTGGCGCGACGGTGGCGTAGACGACCTGCGCATGCGGGATGCCGGCGACGTTCGGCGGCGGGCCGCGGAACGTCTGCGTGCTCGGCGCGATCCACCGCGTCGTGGTCTTGAAGAGCGTCGGGTGCATGCTCGGCGGTGCGAGGAACACCGTGAGGTGCGGGGAGAAGAACGCGGTCGTTTGCACGAACACGAACGGCGGCGGGGGCGGCATGGCCGCGGTGTACGCGACGCGCATGTGCCACCGCCACGTCGGGCGCAGCGGCGCCCACCCGATGTAGCCGCCGCCGTAGCGCCACGTCACCCACGACGGCGCATAGCGCGCGCCCGGCACCCAGACCCAGCCGTGGGTGCTCGAGTAGACCCAACGCCCGTAGTGATAGGTGACCCAACCCCACGAGTGGTCGCTGACGAAGACGTACCCCTCGCTCGAGTACGCCCAGTGCCCGCCGGCCACGTACGGCCGGTAGCCGGCGCCGACGATCGAGGGCGAGGGGATCCAGATCAACCCATGGGTCTCGTCCTCCACCCAGGTGCCGTACGGCGCGAGCGCGGGCTCGAACGTCGCGAGACATGACGGATCCTCGTCGTCGTAGACCACGACAGCCGCGGGCGGGGGCGGAGGCGGCGGAGGCACATACGCCGTCGTCACGACGTGGCCGTAACAGCCGATCAGCGCGAGCGCACCGAATGCTGCGATCGACGCAGCGATTGCACGCGCGCCACCGCGCCCGGGCGGCTTCTCGCGAACGGCCATAGCACTCGTCGATCACTCCAAGTGTCGTGCCACGCCGCGCAGTCGAGCTCAGGATGCGCGGCTGACGCGTGTTCGGCGCGGCAGCCGAACCTTGAACACTGCTCCCTCACCCGGCGCGCTCTGCACCGCGACCGTGCCACCATGGGCGGACACCAGCTCGTGCACGATGAACAAGCCGAGCCCTAGCCCGCCGTAGTTGCGTTCGCTCACCGCGCGCTCGAAGCGGCGGAAGATGCGCTGCTGGTCGGCCGTCGAGATGCCGATGCCGCGGTCCTCGACCGAGAGCACGACCGCGTCTCCCTCGTCGCGAATCCACACCACGATCGGCTTGCCGGGGGCGTACTTCGCGGCGTTGGACAGCAGGTTGGTCACGACCTGATCGAGGCGCGACGCGTCCCAGAATCCGCTGGCGTCGCCGACCGCTTCGATCACGACGGCGCAGCCGGCGCGCTCCAGCGCAGGCTCCATCCGAGCGACCGCCGCAGTGACGACCGCCGCGAGGTTGGTCTCCGTCAGGTGCAGCGAGATTCGACCAGCGCGCAGGCGGCCGACGTCGAGCAGCTCGTCGACGAGCGCGTTGACCCGCTCGACGTGGCGTTGCAGCCCGGCGGCCTTGGCCCGCACACGCCCGAGATCCCCGCGCTCGGCCGCGCGATCGAGCGCGGTGGTCTCGAGGCGGAGGGTCGTGAGCGGAGTCTTGAGCTCGTGGGAGGCGACCGAGAGGAACTCGTCGCGAACGCGCACCGCGCGCTGGGCGTCGTCGTACAGGCGCCGGGCGGCGACCGCCGCCGCCGCGCGCGCCGCGAGATCCTCGGCGAGGCGGCTGTCCTCGACGCCGAAGTGCCGCTCGCTCGAAGAGACCATGAGCACGCCCAGCGGTCGGCCGTCCTCTGGGAGCAGGGCCGCGGAGATCGTCGAGCGCGGCTCGAGGTCCGGCGTGCTCCGGCGCGCGCTCGCCGTCGGGTGCAGCTGGCCGTCGTCGTCGACGAGATCGATGGTGCACTCGGTCGCGAACTGGTGAACCGCGACCCGCGCCACCCGCTCGAGGACATCGCGCAGCTCCTCGGACGGCTCGCCGAGCACGCGACTCGCATCCGAGAGCAGACGCAGGCCCTCAAGGGCGCGTTCGCGTTCGGTGACGTCGAGCCCGATCCCGATCGCGCCGCCGTCGTCGAGAGGACGGAGGTGCACCTCGAGGTTTCGGTCGCCGTGCTTGCCCGTGGCCGAGGTCTGCGTCCCCGCGAGCACGCGCGCGATCCCGCTCTGCAGCCACTCCAGCTCGGGGTAGAGCGAGCCGGCGGAGGCGCCGACGACCTCGCCGGGGCGCAGGCCGAACGACTCGAGCCCACGCCCCTCCGAGAGGGTGAAGCGCCCGCTGCGATCGAGCGCGAAGATCACGATCGGCGCGCGCTCGACGACCGCCTGCACCTTGAGCGCGTGGAAGTCGGCGGTGGCGATGGAGCGCCGGAGGCGCTTGGCGTCGAGGTAGAGCAACAGGAAGATGAGCCCGACGCAAACCGTGACCGCGCCCACGACGAGCGCGGACTGCAACCCCGCCGGCGGTGGCGTCAACCACGGCGGCATCCACGTCGCCAGCGAGACGATCGCCGCCTCGGCGACGAAGCCGAGCAACAGCAATCGCCGGAGACGCACGCCGTCGAGGTCGGGGAAGACCAGAGTGATCGCCACGAGCGGGATGAGCAGCAGCGCTGGCCGCATCCACGGGAGGATCGGCGCCGCGACGAGGCAGATCACGAACAGCCCGGACGCGATGAGCTCTGCGGTCGCCTCGAGCGCCCCACGCGCGAGCCAACGGCGCGCGACCAGGAGGACCACGATGAAGCAGAGCACGTCCACGCCGGCCAGGAGCAGCGCCGGATTCCCGAGCCGGGCGCCGGCCACGAAGAACAGGACGTCGAACGCGATCGCGCTCGGCAGCGTCCAGCGGAGGAACGCCCCGAGGCGCACGCGCTGGAGCGCGCGGTCCTCAGCGAGCGCGGAGCGCCGAGCAGATGAATCGGACGCCATCGCCGGAATTTCGATGCCGCGGCACGGAATCCGCTCGGAGCCCGGCGTGACCGCAGACAGCAGATGAAGTAAGACCGCGCGCGCGCAATGGCGGAAGACCTCCTCGTGCTCGAGAACGTCGACAAGCGATTCGGCGGCTTGCGCGCGGTCGGCGGCGTGAGCTTTCGCGTCCCGCGCGGCTCGATCTTCGGGCTCATCGGTCCCAACGGCGCGGGCAAGACCACGGTCTTCAACCTCGTCACGGGCGTCTACCGCGCGGACGGCGGCGCGATCCGCCTCTCCGATACCCAGCTCGTGGGCAAGACTCCGGCGCAGATCGCCGCGTGCGGCGTGGCCCGCACCTTCCAGAACATTCGCCTCTTCGCGTCGATGACGGTCGTCGACAACGTGCTCGTCGCCGGGGAGCTCAAGCGCAAGGCCACGCTCACGCAGGAGATCGCGCGCACCAAGCACTTCTGGTCCGACGAGAAGGACCTCGACGCGCGCGCGCGCACCCTGCTCGACGCGATGGGCTTGCTCGACGTCGCAGACGTGCCCGCCACGTCGCTCCCCTACGGCTCCCAGCGCCGGCTCGAGATCGCCCGCGCCCTGATGCTGCAACCGAAGCTCCTGCTCCTCGACGAGCCCGCCGCGGGCTTGAACTACGGCGAGGCCGAGTCGCTCAAGGAGCAGATCCGTGGGCTGCGCGACACCTACGACCTCACCATCATCCTCGTCGAGCACAACATGCAGGTCGTGATGGGCGTCTGCGAGCGCATCCACGTGCTCGACCACGGCGTCACCATCGCCGAGGGCACGCCCACCGAGGTCAAGCAGCACCCCAAGGTCATCGCCGCCTATCTCGGCGATGAGCGCGAGGGTGAGGAGGCGGAGGCATGAAGACGTCGCACCCGCGCCGCCCCGCGCCCGACGCCAAGTTCGCCGACCCGGCGACACCGCTGCTCTCGGTCGAGTCGATCGAGGTTCGCTACGGCGGCATCCGGGCGCTCAAGGGCGTGTCGCTGCAGGTCCGGCGCGGCGAGGTCGTGGCGCTGATCGGCTCCAATGGCGCCGGCAAGACCACCACGCTGCGCTCGCTGGTTCGGCTCGTCCCCTGGGCGTCGGGCCGGGCCACCTTCGGCGGGGTCGACCTCGCGCCGCTCACGACCGAACAGGTCACCGACCTCGGCGTCTCGCTCGTCCCCGAGGGGCGCGCGATCTTCCCCAACCTCACCGTCCGCGAGAACCTCGAGCTCGGCGCGTACCTCCATCGCGACAAGACCTCGATCCGCGAGACGGTCGAGGACGTCATCAAGCTGTTTCCCCGCCTCGGCGAGCGCATGAAGCAGGAGGGCGGCACGCTCAGCGGCGGCGAGCAACAGATGCTCGCCATCGGTCGCGCGATGATGGCGAGGCCCTCGCTGCTGCTCCTCGACGAGCCCTCGCTCGGCATCGCGCCCAAGCTCGCGCGTCAGATCTTCGAGGCGATCGCCGCCATCGCCGCGTCGGGCATCACGGTGCTGGTGGTGGAGCAGAACACGCGGCTCGCGCTCGAGGTCGCGCAGCGCGGCTACGTGCTGCTCACCGGCGAGGTCGCCAAAGAGGGCAGCGCCCGGGAGCTGCTCGACGATCCGATGGTGCGCGAGGCCTACCTCGGGGGTTAGCGGCTATCATTCGGGGGTGAAGCGAGCAGTCTTCCTCTTCGGTCTGTGTGCGGCGTGCAGCAGCGAGTCGCCGAGCGCGCCCGCCGACGCGGGGCCCGACACGTCGGTGGCGGTCGAGCACGACGAGCCCTGCGTGGGCGACCCGAAGCTCACCGCCGTCGCCTCCACCCGCGTGGCGACGCTCCGCTCCAAGAAGCCTCCGATCGCCAAGGCGACGACGGCGTCGCCCCTCGATCCGAAATCGCTGAAGGACTACGAGGGGCAGGGGCTCGGCGACTACGAGGCCGGCCCGGGCGAACCGGGCATGGTCGTCGACACGCTGCTCCCCGGCGCGGGGCCGTCGGCGAGCATCGCCGGTCGCAAGAGCGTCCTCTACGTGGCGCACGTCTCCGATCTGCAGCTCGCCGACGACGAGTCGCCGACGCGCCTCGCGGCGTTCGACAACCCCACCGTCTCCGGCGCCGGCCGGCCGCAAGAGGCCTCGGTCGGCCTGGCCACGTCGGCGATGCACCGCACGCTCGCGCGGCTGACCAAGGCGCGCGCCTTCGACTTCGAGGTCGTCACCGGCGACTGCATCGACAACGCGCAGGAGAACGAGATCGGTTGGTTCGTCGACCTGATGAACGGCAAGCCCGGCCTCCACCTCGACAGCGGCGACGACGACGATCCGGTGGTCGGCCCCGGCAACGATCCGAAAGATCCGTTCGACCCGGCGCCGGCGCCGGCGCCGTGGTTCTTCGTCTTCGGCAACCACGACGTCGAGACGACCGGCACGACGATCATCGACGAGGTCACCAAGAGCAACGCGATCGGCACCGAGCCGCGCACCGGCACCCGCGACTACCGCCTGCGCGGCGCGCCGATCACCCGCGAGTCGGTCCCCGCCGACCCGAAGCGGCGCCCGGTCACGCGCGGCGAGATCATCCTCGCGCTGCAGGGCGGCGCGGCGATGCCCGGTCCGGTCGGTCACGGGTTCGCCGGCGTCACCGCCACCGTGCACCCCGCGAACTTCGTGGTCGACATCCCCGGCAAGCCCGTCCGCCTGGTGCAGCTCGACACCAACGATCCGTTCGGCGGCTCCGACGGCCTCGTCTACCAGAAGACGATCGACGAGTTCCTCGAGCCCACGCTCGCCAAGGCCGACGCCGAGGGCAAGATCGTCATCCTCGCCTCGCACCACGCCACGACCAACATCGATCCGGGGAAGGCCCTCGAGTCCACGCCGGTGCCGGGCGCGGTCACCGGCAAGGCCGTCGAGGACGCGGTGGCCAAACACCCGAGCGTCGTCCTCTGGCTCGTCGGTCACAACCACGAGAACCGCATCCGCACCGTCGCCGGGCCCTCGGCCGACGCGCCCGGCTACTACGAAATCATGACCAGCGCGATCGCCGATTGGCCGTCGCAGACCCGCGCGCTCGAGCTCGTGACGTTGCCGGACGGCACGCTGTCGATCTTCACCACCATGATCGACTTCGACGCCACAACCTGCCTCGAGGACCGATTTCGACGGTGGTCGCTCATCGACGTGAACTCCAAGTGGAGCCACGATGGCAGCGGCCGGCTCGAGGACCGCAATGTTGAGCTCCGCCGGCGGCTGCCGAAGGGTGTGATGTTCGGCGCGGGCGCCGACAAGATCGAGACGGAGACGACGCTGCTCGGGAAGTGATTTGAGCTACGCTACGCGCCGATGCGTCGCTTGCTTTCGCTCGTTCCCCTGCTCCTCGTGGCGTGCTCCTCCAAGGAGGACGCGACGGCCACCGACGTCGATGCCGGCCCCACGCTCAACGCGGTGCCGGAGTGGGACAGGGCCGTCACCGCGCCACCCGATCCCGACGCCGAGAAGAAGCGCCTCGAGTGTGGGTTCGCCGCCGGCGCGCTCCCCGCGGAGACGCAGGGCAAGTCGCGGCCGATGGGCAAGGACATCCCGATCGACACCATCGTCATCGTGATGATGGAGAACCGGTCCTTCGATCACTACTTCCAGAAGGCGAAGAGCCACGGCTTCACCGACATCGACGTCGCGCCGGACGGCTTCACCAACCCCGACAAGGACGGCAAGCCGGTCCCGCTCACCCGCGACACGCGCCTCTGCTTCGTCGACACCAACCACAACTGGGACGGCGTGCACGAGCAGGTCGGCGCCACCGGCAAGATGGACGGCTTCGTCGTGACCAACGAGGGCCACCACGAGATCCCGGTGCACGGCACGCCCGACATGAACGCGGGCAGCCGCGCGATGACCTTCTACGACAAGCCGGACCTGCCGTTCATGTACTGGGCCGCCGAGCAGTTCGCCATCGGCGACAAATACTTCTGCTCGCTCCAGGGGCCCACCTGGCCCAACCGCATGTTCCTCTACGGCGCGAGCTCGTGGGGTCGCACGTCCAACACGCTGCCCGAGCCGCCCTACGAGACGATCTTCGATCTGCTCAGCAAGCGCGGCGTGTCCTGGCGGATCTACCCGAGCCAAACCATGGGCGCGGGCGTCGTGGCCGGCTCCGTCCTCAAGTACGCGGGCGAGCACGTCGCGTTCTCCGGCGACGAGTACTTCGCCGACGCCGCCGCCGGCAAGCTGCCGCAGGTGGTGTTCGTCGACCCGAAGATCGGCAAGGAGGGCTGGGACCAGAACGACGAGCACCCGCCGGCCGTCATGCAGATCGGCCAGGAGTGGCTCGCGCGGGTCACCAAGGCGCTGATCGACTCGCCGCAGTGGTCACGCTCGGCGCTGTTTGTCACCTACGACGAGCACGGCGGGCTCTACGACCACGTCGTGCCCCCCAAGGCCTGCGAGCCCGACAACCGCCCGCCGCAGATCCCCGGCGCCAAGTTCGACCAGTACGGCGTGCGCGTGCCCTTCGTGGTCATCTCGCCCTACGCGAAGAAGCGCTTCGTCAGCCATCGCGTCTACGACCACACGTCGATCACGCGCTTCGTCGAGGCGCGGTTCACGTTGCCCGCGCTCTCCAAGCGCGACGCCAACGCCGAGGCACCGTGGGACATGTTCGACTTCGCCGCGCCGCCCAACGCGAAGCCGTCCCAGCCGCCGGCGGTCCCGATCGACGAGAAGGCGATCGCCGCGTGCAAGGGCTGGTTCGAAGAGTAGCCGCGGGCGCGCTCGTCCTCGCCGCCTGTAGCCGCCGAGCGCCGCCGCCGGCCGCGGTCGACGCAGCGCCCCCGGTGCCGAGGCTCGTGGCGACCACGCGCGCCGCGATCGCCTCGGCGCGCGCGCACATCCCCGCGAGCGGCTGCATCGCGCGCCCGGAGTACCTCGCGCTGCGCCGCGCGCTCGCCGAGCTGGTGCCGCTGATCCGCTACTCCGTCGCGCCGTACGTCGAGCTCATCGTCGGACCGCGGGTCGTCATCGGAGAGTCGGCGGGCGTGCTCGCGGAGCTCGACGTCGCCACCGAGTGCGGGAGGCAGCACGACGCGCTGTTCCAGATCGACCAGGCGCTCACGGTCGTCGACCTCGAGGTCGTTCGCCACGCGCCCGAGCGGCGCGCCGTGGTGCGTGGGCTCGCGGACGCCGCGTACGCGCTCGGCGCCGAGGCGCTCGAGTCCACGCCGGGGACACCGAGCGAGCCGGACGCGGTGCGCGCCGATCTCGAGGGCCTGCGCGCAGGGCTCGTCAACGGGCTCGCCGCGCTCGAGGCCAACGTCGCGGTGCCGGCGATCGACGGCCCGCGCCTCTCCATCGCGCTCGCGAGCGGCAAGCTCGGCGAAGAGGTGCGCGCGCTCGCCGCGTTGCCGCCGCCGTACCCGCCGCTCGTTTCGGGGCCGGTGTCCGCGCTCTCGCTGCCGAAGCCGCTCGTCGCGTCGTCGCCGGCGCGGGTCGCGCTCGGGGCCTCGCTCTTCGGAGACAAGCGGCTGTCGCGCGGCCGCGTGCGCGCGTGCACGACCTGCCACGACCCGGCGAGGGCGTTCACCGACGGCCTGCCGACGCCGCGCTCGCTCGACCCCGGGACGCCGCTCCTCCGCAACACGCCGTCGCTCCTCTACGCCCCGGTCGCGGCGGTGCTGCAGTGGGACGGGCGCATCCGCACCGCCGACGCACAGGCGCTGAACGTGATCCACGCGCGCGCCGAGATGGGCCTCTCGGGCGAAGAGCTGCTCGCCGTGATCCGCGCCGACGCCGCGTGGAAGACGATGTTCGAGGGCGCGTTCCCGGACGGCGTCACCGAAGCCAACGTCGGTCACGCGCTCGCCGCCTACGAGAGCGACAAGCTCGTCCCCGGCCGCGCGCCGCTCGATCTGCTCGCGCGCGGGGACGCGTCGCGCTGGACTGCCGACATGGCCGCCGGCCTCGAGGTCTTCGTCACCCGTGGCCGCTGCGCGCGCTGCCACGTGCCGCCGACGTTCGCGGGCGCGCGGCCGCCGGACTTCACCGCCCCGGTGTACGGCGTGCTCGGGGTGCCGACCAAGCCGGGGAGCAAGACGCTCGACCTCGACCTCGGGCGCGGCGCCCACACCAAGAAGCCGGCCGACGCGCGGGCGTTCCGCACGCCCACGGTGCGCAACGTCGCGGCCACCGCGCCGTACTTCCACCACGGCGGGTACCCCACGCTCGAGGAGGTGGTCGAGCTCTACGACAAGGGCGGCGGCAAAGCGCTCGGGCTCGACGTCGGCAACCAGGACCCGGACGTGCGGCCGCTCGCGCTCACGACCGAGGAGCGGCGCGTTCTCCTCGTTTTCCTGCGTGAGGGGCTGCGCGAGGGGACCTGATTGGCCATTCAGTGGTCCCCTTCGTGCATCACGAACTACACTGAGCCCATGGCGATCGCGCAGCGCAAACCGGTCGTGCACACGCCCGCCGCCGACGGCCTGCGCGCCAAGTCGCTGCGCCCGTTCGAGCGCTCCGGCGCCGCGTCGATCCGCGGAGAGACGCTCGAGGCCCTGCAGGCCTTCGAGCGCGCCGCAGCCGCCTTCCCGAGCGCCGACCTGCGCCTCCGCGTCGCGGCCTCGCGCGCGATGGACGAGCTTCGCATCGAGTGGGAGCGCGGGCATCTCCCCGAAGAGCTCGCCAACGAGATCGAGCGCTGGGACGAGGGCGAGTTCGCCGGCACCCGCGTCGACATCGAGCTCGCCAACTTCGCGCTCGCCGAGCTCATGGGCAGCGACACCCGCGTCGAGACCGAAGACCTCGACAACTGACGGGGGTTAGCGGGGGCGAAGGACGAACTGCCACAGGTTCGGCAGCACGAACTCCACCGCCAGCCACGCGAACGCGGCGTGCGCCACCATGGCGATCGGTAGCCGCCGAAAGCGCGCCATGAGGAACGCCGTCACCGCGCCGATCGCGATCGCCGCGAGCATCACCGACGGCCGGAGCGACGGGGCCATCGCCAGCACATACAGCCCGCTCGCGACCCACGGCGCGCGCTCGGACCCGAACCGCGCCTCGAGGAACAGCGACACCGTCCCGCGGAACACGACCTCTTGCGCCCCCGCGAGCGCGACGAGCGCCAGGGCTCGCTTCCACTCCACGGCGAGCGCCAGGGCGATGAAGATGAGGCCGCGCAGCTCCTCGAACGCGCGCATCGGCATGAGCCGCGCCCCCGCCCAGCCGAGGCCCGCGAGCACCAGCACCGCCACCGCCGCGCCGCCGATGCCGCGCGAGATGTCCCCGGGGATGAGCTGGAACGACTCGCGCACCATCTCCTCGCGGCGCATGAGGAACAGCGCGAGCAGGAGCAGCACGGCCCACGCGCCGGCGAGCACGAGCCAGGTGGTCTGCGGCGCGGTCGCGCGGAAGGCGTAGGCGTTCGCCGCGCCGAGCACCATCGTCGCGAAGTACGGGAACAGCGTCGCGAAGCGCTCCATCTACTCGATCAATCCCTCGACCGGCGACGACGCGTTGGCGTAGAGCTTCTTCGGCATGCGGCCGGCGCGGAACGCCTTGCGCCCCGCAGACACCGCCTCGCGCATCGCCTCGGCCATGAGCACCGGATCGCGGGCGTGCGCGATGGCGGTGTTCATGAGCACGCCGTCGCACCCGAGCTCCATCGCCACGGCCGCGTCGGACGCGGTCCCGACGCCGGCGTCGACGATCACCGGCACCTTGGCGTGCTCGCGGATGATCATCACGTTGTGCTTGTTGCGGATGCCGAGCCCGCTGCCGATCGGCGCGGCGAGCGGCATCACCGCGGCGCAGCCCGCCTCTTCGAGCTTGCGGCAGACGATCGGGTCGTCGATGCAATAGGGCAGGACGACGAACCCCTCCTTCACGAGGATGCGTGCGGCCTCGACGGTGGCTTCGTTGTCGGGGAAGAGCGTCTTCGCATCGCCGATCACCTCGAGCTTCACGATCGGCGCGCCGTCTCCGTGGAACCCGAGCTCGCGCGCGAGCCGGCAGGTGCGCACGGCCTCGTCGACCGTGTAGCAGCCGGCCGTGTTGGGGAGGATCGTCCACTTCTTGGAGAGCAGGAGCTGCATCAGCGAGCCCTCGCCGCGCTCCTTCAGCTCGACGCGGCGCAGCGCCACCGTGACCACCTCGGCGCCGGACGCCTCGAGCGCGAGGCGGGTCTGCTCGACGTCCTTGTATTTGCCGGTGCCGACGAACAGGCGCGAGCGGAACGTGTACGGGCCGACCTGGAGGAGATCCTCGCTCATACGACTCACCTAGCGATCCATGCGTGGCGCGCCAAGAGCTCGGGTATGCTGCAGGGCGAATGGCCCGCCGTCTCTTTCACGCCATCGTGCTGGTCGGCACCTCCATGGGCGCCGCCTGCGCCAGCCGCGACGCGCCCGCGCCGCCGAGCGACGCGCGCGGCGAGACCGCCGAGCTCGAGGATTCGGCCACCACCGATTCGTTCGGCACGAGCGACACCGGGACGCCGCCGGTCGACACCGGCGCCACGGTCGACACCGGCACAAAGGCCGACTCGGGCAGCGTCGACACGAGCATGCCGCCGGACACCTTCCCCGGGATCATGCCGCCCCCCATCGACGGCGGATGACGCCGCAGCGCTGGGGTGGCCGGCTCACGAGCCGTCCGCTCCCCGACGATCCGATCCAGCTCGACGACGCCTCCCGGCAGCTCGTCGCGCGGAGCTGGCTCGCGCGCGGGGCCGCGGAGCGGCGCGCGGCGGACATCTTCACGCTGATCGAAGCCTCGCTCCGCGCGGTCTCCGAGCAGCCTGCGCTGATCGAGCTCGCCCACCGCGCGATCGACGATGAGCTGCGCCACGCGGAGATCTGTCGCGTCGTCGCCGTACGCTACGCCGGGCGCGAGCTCGCGCTCACGTCGCTCCCGCTCGACCCACCGAAGCACGACGGCGCGTCGGAGGGTCTTCGTCACTCGCTGTGGATCGTCGGTCAATGCGCGTTCAACGAGACCACCGCCAGCGCGTTCCTCGAGGCGTCTCTCGAGCAGGCGCGCGAGCCGCTCGCCCGCGCGGCGCTGCGCGAGCTCCTGTCGGACGAGATCGACCACGCGCGGATCGGTTGGGCACACCTCACCGCGGCCCCCGAGGCGCGCTATCGCGAGCTCGCGCGCTGGCTGCCGCGCCTGCTCGACGCCAATCGTCGCGAGTGGGGCCGCGCCGCGGGCGCCGACGACGACCGTTTCGCGGCGCATGGGTGGATCTCGCGCGCCGCCATCGCCGCCGCGGTGGACTCGGCCGAGCGCGACGTCATTCGCCCCGGCCTCGAGCAGGTGGCCGCTAGCCGTTCGTGACGTAGGCCACGAGCGTCGTGATGTACTTCGGCTCGATGACGATCTTGCCGGTCTGCAGGCGGGTGATCGTCGAGACCTTGCAGCCGGCCTTGGTGCCGACGACCTCGATTGTGCTGCCGGTGACGTTGGTGAACGTCACGAGGCCGCGCGCCGTCGTCGCGGTCGCGCCCATCACGGCGCTCGGCACCGAGGAGTCGCTGAAATACGAGACCACCGCGGTCGGCTGATCCTTCACGACGAACGACACGCCGTCCTTCGCCGCGCACGCGCCGGTGGCCGAAGCCTGCGGGCTCACGCTGAGGAGCACGGCGGGCTCGGTGCTCGAGTCCCAGTCGGGCGTGAGGCCGGCGAAGAGCGGGGGGAGCATCACCATCTCGATGTCGACCTCGTCCTTCTCGACGCCCCACTCGCCGAGGATGGTGTTGAGCGCGCCCATCTTCTCGAGCTTGGCGAAGCTCTTGCTGCCCTTGGTGAGCAGCAGGCTGAACGCGCCGTCCGCGGGGATGGTGAGCGTCTGGCCGGGACACGCCGGCGAGGTGAGGGTGGCGCCGGCGGCCGGCTTCTCGCCGCTCACGTCGTTGAAGATGACCTTGCCCGACCACCTCACGTACGGCGGCTCGCCGCACTTGTATCCGACGAGCTCGGCGTCGGACCCGGAGTCGGTGGCCGGAAGGCCGGTGTCGGCGGTGGTCGCGGGCTTCGACTCCTCGGAGCCGGAGCACGCGCAGAGGATCGCGGCGAAGAGATAAGTGATGCGCATCGGGCGCTCAGGCTAGCAGACTCGCCCTCAGACGCCGCGCATCGGCGCGAGCCCGAGGTCGCCCATCGCGATCTTGCCGAGGGGCTCCTCGAGCTCCGCGCGGGCGAGGTCGACCACCTCGACCGGCATCAGCGCGCCCCACGACTCGGGCTCCACGAGCGCGACCGAGAGCGGCACGAACGCGCTCGCGTCGATCGCGAACGCGCGGATCGACGACGGGGGATCGCCCGGCTCGCGGAACACGAACACCGACGACGTGCTCGACGAGCCGATCGCGCGCGCGAGGTGCGCCGGCGTGCACGCCGGGACGAGGTCGTGGCCGGCGAGCACGAAGAGGCCGGGCGCGCGCTCGCTGAAGAACGAGCCGAGCGGGATCGCGTCCACCCCACCGGGGATGCGCACCACGATCAGCTCGCCGAGCCCCTGCGCCGAGACGCGCGCGATCGTCGCGGCCTCGAGCGACGCGGTGGGGAGCGCGTAGGCGAGGCGACGCAGGAGCGGCGCGCGATCGATGGGCACGAGCGACGCCGTCACCTGCCGCGCGCCCGCCACCGACGGCGCGAGCTGCAGAGCGACCGCCAGCCCACCCGGCGTTCGCTGCGGCGACGCCTTGACCACCTTGCCCTCGAGCTTCACGCCGACGAGCGCGGACACCTGCGCCATCTGCGGGAGCGTGTCGAGGACGAGCGGCTCGCGCGGCGCGCCGGGGTGGGGCGCCGGCAGGAGCGCGAGACCGTTCGCCGGAAAGACCGGCAGACCGACGAGATGGATCGGGTGCCGATAGCCGACCTGCACGGCGACGCCCGCGCCCGCGGGGACGAACGCGCGGATGCCGGGCGTGCGCGTGACGAGGCGCTCGAGGCGCGACGGCAGCTCGTTGACCCGCACGATCGCGAGCCGGCGCGGCCCGTCGTCGAAGCTCGACTCGGCGGCCAGCTCGACGATCCCGACCTCCGCGTCGACGCCCGAGCGAGCCAGGTAGCCGACGAGCGCCGGCGCGACGCCCTGCTCGGCCGTGAGCCACAGCGGTCGCGCGCCGAGGGCGGTGATCGCGGGATCGGGGCGGGGCTCGAGGCGCGCGACGAGGTCCTTGAGATCGATCGCCCGCTCGCGCGCGTAGGCCTGGGTGAACGTGAGGTGATGGAGCGCGAACTCGGTGCCCTGCTCGACCCGCAGCAGCTCGACGACGTCGTAGCCAAAGGGCGCCGTCTTGTCGCGATACTGCACGAAGTAGCGGGAGGTGCCGGTGAAGGTGAGCCCGCCCGCGAGGCGCGCGACGTCGGCGATGATGTCGAGCAGCGTCGTCGACGACGCGGGGAACGACACGATGAGCTCGCGCGTCTTGAGCGGCGAGCGCACCACGGAGACGTCGAGGCCGCCCTCGCTCCCCGCTTCGCCGAGCAGATCGCTGAACGAGCGATCGCGGGTGTAGATCGAGAGGAACGCGACGAGCCGCTCGATGGTCGGCAGCAACACGAGGCCGCGCGCGCCGAGTGCCACGCCGCTCGGATCGAGCGCGAGCCCGGGGGTGCGGAGCCGCGTCTGGTGCAGCGCGATGCGCTCGAGGGTCGCCATCAGTCGCCCTTGGGATCGCCGTCGAGACCGCGCGGGCGGTATTTGGGGTCGACGCCGCAGGGGGCGGGGGGACGCGGCGGGGGGGCTGCGGATGCGGATGCGCTTGCCGATGCGCTTGCCGATGCGCTTGCGATTGCGTTTGGGTCTGCGCTTGCGCTTGCGCTTGCGCTTGCCTTTGCGCTTGCGCTTGCCTTTGCGCTTGCGCTTGCGCTTGCGCTCGCGGTTGCCGTGGCGCTTGCCGTGGTGTCCTCGTCGGGATCCCACTGCGTGACCGGCTCGAGGTTGTCGACGCCGCGGCATTTGCGTTCGCGGTCGAGGGTGTCGGTGACCAGGTACGCGAGCCACGTGCCCGTCATGCCCGGCTCGGTGAGCATCGCGCGGGCGTCGGCTTCCTTGCCGAGGAGCGCCTGGTGATCGCTCATGCACTGGAGCGCGAGGGCGATGAGGCCGCTGTTGTTGGAGCCGATGCGGAAGCCTTTTTTGTACCACTCCCACGCCTCGTCCATCCGACTCAGCTGGCAGAGCGTGTCGCCGACGTAGATGAACGCCATGTCCCACTTGGGCGCGAGCTCGGTGGCGCGGATGTTCTCCTTGAGGCGCGCCTCCTGGGCCTGCGTGGTCGTCCACTTCCAGATCTCGGGCGCGCGCGCGCCGAGCATCACCGAGTAGTTGAGGTGCGCCTTGGCGCTGTTGGGTACGGCCTCGGACGCCGACTTCCAGAACGCGAGGTCGTCGCGGAAGTCGTTGGCGTGACGGCGCGTCTGCACGCCCTGGATCGCGAGGTAGAGACCGCCGAGCGCCGCTGCGATCGACCACCGCTTACGCGCGAGGAAGAGGAGAAGGATCGCGACCGCGATGCTCGTCGCGAGCGCCGGCGTGTACCAGAACCGCTCGGCGCGCACGGTGGGCAGCGCCTTGGGGATGTTGGAGATCGGGAAGAACGCGGCGGGGAACGCGATGAGGCCGTACGCGAGGAGCTCGCGCTCGCGGCGGAACGCGTCGTTGCGGCCCCCTCTCCAGAGGGTGAGCCCAACGAGCGGCGGCGCGACGAGCGCGAGCGCGCCGAGCACCGACTCGGGGAAGATCGCGCGCGGGGGCAGGGGCTCCTGCGGCATGGAGTAATCGGGCGAGAGGCGGTTGGGGACCAGCACCTGCCCGAGGCCGCGCAGATAGACGCGCAGCGCGCCGCCGACCCGCTGACCCGTCGTGGCGTTGGGATCGGCCAGGGGGTTGTTGAATGGATCGACCGGCAGGTTGGGCGCGCCGATGTACACCCGCACCTGCTCGGAGAGCCGCGAGACGAGCCCGCCGCTCAGCTTGGCCGGGTCGGGCGTGTACTGGATGTGGAAGTATTTGTGGCGGATCCACAGGTAGACCGCGAGCGCGAGCGACGCGCCCACCAGGGAGAGAACGGCGACGAGCCACGTGCGGCGGCGGTCGTTCCGCTCGTCGAGGTGAGGGGCGAACATCAGCGCCGCGAACGGCACGAGCCCCACGTTCACGACCGCCGACTCCTTGGAGAGCAGGCCGAACAACGTCGCGGCGAACACCGCCGGCAGCACCGCGGCGCGATGGAGCGTGAGGGCGCCGAGCGCGAGGAGCAGCGACAGGCCGCCGAGCACGTCGGCGATGCCGACGATGCCGGACACCGCTTCGGTGAGGATCGCGCACGCGCAGAAGATCGCACCCGCGAGCCAGCCGAGGCCGACCCGTCGGGTGATCGAGCGAACCATCGACGCGAGGAGCGCGCCGTTGGTCGCGTGGAAGACGATGTTGAACCAGACGAAGGGCGTGTTGATCGCGCCGCCCGCGCCCTTGGTCCGCCACTCCTGCAGGCGCCACAGCGCACGCCACAGGAAGTTGGGGATCGGGCGGTAGCTACCGATCGAGCGGTCGGGCAGGAGGCCCCAGAAGTCGCGCTTGAACGCGTCGAACCACGGCTGGTGTCCGCGCACGTAGGGGTTCGCGAGGATCGCCTCCTGCTCGTCGAAGACGAACTGTCCCGTCGTCGACGGGAAGCGGAGGAAGAGCGCCGCCGCCGCGATCATGAACACCACGAAGTAGATGGAGAAATCGGGCTCTGCGAGCCACTCGCGCACGAGCACCGGCAGCTTGAGGAACCACGCGCGCACCTTCTCCGGCACCACCGTGGGCGGCTTCGCGCGGGTCTCGGGGGGCTCGCTCACCTTCTCGTTCATGACTCGACGCGATCAGCGCATGGGGCCGCGGACGACCTGCTTCGGCATCATGCCCGAACGCTCCAGGATCTTCTTCGCTTCTTTGACGACGAGCGGGTGGACGCCCTTCTGGGCGAAGCCGGCGACGATGCGCGCGTCGACCTTGGCGAGCTGGTGCATCGCGGTGCGCGCGCTCTTGATGTCGTCGAGCGCGCCATACGCGAACACCTTGGCGCGCAGCAGGCCGGGGCGGACGTCGGCGAGTGCCGCGTCGTCGGCGTCGAACAGCTCGAGGATCTCGACCGCGCGCTTGGCCTGGCCGGTGCGGGCCCACGCCTCGCAGATCACCGAGGCGAGCGTGGCCTTCGACTTCTGGTCGTTGTGGCGCTGGAGATCGATCGAGTCGACCAGCACGCGCGCCTTCTGCGGCTCGGACAGGAGGAGGTGGAGCATGGCTCGCTGCGCACGCGCCTCGTCGGCGATGGGTGCGGCGACCTTCTGCAGGTCGATCGCCTCGAGCGTCAGCAGCGCCGCCTGCGGGTCTTCCTGCATCTGCAGCTGGGCCTTGGCGAACACCGCCGCCGCGTCGCCCTTCTTGAACTCGGTCTCGAGCTGCTCGATCGCCGCCTTGCGCTCCTCTTTCGTCTTGGCGCCGCCGACGATCGACTGAACGCGCTGCGTCTTGCGGGTGAACGTGAGCGCGAAGATCACGAGGCCGATCGCCGCGGCCGTGAGCACGCCCACGACCGTGTACGCGATCCAGTGGCGGATCAGCGCCGCGATCACCCACGCGATCACGATGGGAATGCCGATGCGCAGGCCGAGCGTCTTGGCGTCGAGCTTCGGCGGCGTGCGCACCGGGGCAGCAGCTTCCGCAGCGGGAGGACGTTTGCTCGCGGCCATCGGGGCCCCCCTTACCACGGTCGCGGTTCGGCCACCCTTGCCCGCCGTGCTGCAGGCGCTACGTTGTCGCCCCCTTCGAGGAGAGCGAGCCCGTGACCGCCGAACGCCCCCTGCTCAGCATCAGCCGCAAGTCCCTCGACGAGGGACCGAAGGAGCTCCGCGCCGCGCTGCCCGCCGCCTGGCTGACGCGCCGGCTCGACGAGTCGCGCGCCGAGGGCGACGCGGCCCTCTCCGCCGCAGCAGACGGCCAGGTCGATCTCCGCCTCACCCCCTCCGGCGGGGACAACTTCCTCCTCCAGGGGAAGATCCGGGCAACCGTCGAGACCACGTGCGGTCGCTGCCTCGGCCCGGCGCGCGTCCCGGTCGAGACCGCGGTCACCCTGCTGCTGGTTCCCACCGAGGCCGCGGCGGGCAAGCCGGTCCGCGGTCGCAAGTCGAAGGACAGCGAGGGCGAGTTCGAGTTCGACCGCGACGAGGCCGACGTCGCCACCTACGACGGCGAGACGGTCGTGCTCGACGATCTCGTGCGCGAGGCCATCGTTCTGGAGCTCCCGATCTCGGCCTTGTGCTCCGAGGAGTGTCCGGGTATGGCGTCCGACCCCGCCGTGGCCAAGACGCTCGAAAAGGCGCGCATCGATCCGCGCCTCCAAAAGCTCGCCGCCCTTCGGGACAAGCTTCCTCCGGGCGGCGCCAAGTAAGCCGCTCTTTCTACGAACCTCATTCAGGAGTCTTCGCCGTGGCCGTTCCCAAGCGCCGTCAAACCCGCAGCAAGAGCGCGATGCGTCGCGCGCAGCACGACAAGGTCACCGCGCCGAACGTCGCTCCGTGCAGCAACTGCGGCGAGCCGACGATGTCCCATCGCGTGTGCCCCTCGTGCGGCCACTACAAGGGCACCAAGATCGTCGAGAAGAAGTCCGCCGAGTGAACCCCGCCGCGCGCGCTCCATGGGCGCGCGCGACCTCACCGGCGCGCGCGCCGGCGAGCGCCTCGCATTCCTAGGCGCGCGCGTCAGCGAGCGCCTCACCCAGCCCGGGACCCACAAGGGTCACCGGGCTGTTCGCGTTTTGTCCCGCTGACATTCTGGTCATTCGAAACGACTGATATTTTCCACTCATGCCGCACCGCGACGTAATCGGGCCCTCTCAGTTCCCGCAGAAACCAGCCCGAATGCTCCGTTATGTTACGGATGGTAACATCGGCCTGCCATAACGACGGAATTTAGGCGTCAGCTACTGGACGGCGGTTGTCGGGATCTCTAGAGACAAGTGGTATGTCCACTCCGGTCTCCAAGAGTGACCCCCCGAAGTCCGACTCGGTCCCCCCGCCGCGCGCGCAGGCCCCCGTGAAGCCGGGCGCGAAGATCATCGGCACCGGCCACTACACGCCGGAGCGCGTGGTCTCGAACGTCGAGCTCGAGAAGACGGTCGACACGTCGGACGCGTGGATCACCGAGCGCACCGGCATCAAGGAGCGGCGCATCGCGGCCAAGGGCGAGCTCACGAGCGACATGGCCGCCGAGGCCGCTCGCCGGGCGTTGGCGAGCGCCGGCATCACCGCCGACCAGCTCGACATGATCATCGTCGGCACGATCAGCGGCGACATGCCGATGCCCTCGTGCGCGGCGTTCGTGCAGCAGAAGATCGGCGCCAAGCACTGCCCGTCGTTCGATCTGAGCGCGGCCTGCGCGGGCTTCATCTACGGCCTCTCCATCGCCGACAAGTTCGTGCGCACCGGCGCCGCGCGCTACGTGCTCGTCATCGGCGTCGAGCTGCTCTCGCGCATCCTCAACTGGGAGGACCGCACCACCTGCGTGCTCTTCGGCGACGGCGCCGGCGCGGTCGTCGTCGGACCGACCACCGAGGAAGAGGCCAACGCGGGCCGCGGCATCCTCGCGACGCACATCTTCACCGACGGCGCGCTGGCGCCCGCGCTCCTCATCCCCGGCGGCGGCTCGCGGGAGCCGTTCTCGGCGGAGGTCCTCGAGAAGAAGCGCCACCTCGTGCACATGGCCGGACAGGACGTGTTCAAGGCCGCCGTCCGCTACCTCGCGTCCGCGTCCAGGGCGGCGCTCGCGAGCGTCGGCCTCGACGCCAAAGAGCTCGACTGGGTCGTCGCGCACCAGGCCAACATCCGCATCCTCGAGGCGGTCTCCAATCGCCTCGAGATCCCGATGAGCCGCTTCTACGTGAACATCCACAAGTACGGGAACACCTCGAGCGCCTCGATCCCCATCGCGCTCGACGAGGCGCTCGCCGAGGGGAAGATCCAAGAGGGTCAGACCGTGCTGATGTGCGCGCTCGGCGCCGGCATCTCGTGGGGCTCCGCGCTGATTCGCTGGTAGCCGACTGGATCTAGAACGCGACGGTCACGCCGAGCGCGAGGCCCGTCGTCCGGAAGCGGATCGCGCGGCCGGTGTTGGTGCTCTCGACGATCTCGCGACCGGCGACGCCGCTCTCGAAGAACGCCACCATCATCAGGCCGAGGTCGCGCGCGGGGATGAACACGAGGATGGCCTCGGCGCCGAGCGAGATCTGCCCGGCGCGCGTCGCGTCCGTGGTGATGTAGCTGACGCCCGGGCCGGCGCGCAGCCAGAACGCCGTGCTCGCCGCGATCGGCGTCGACCATCCGATGCGCGGCGTCGCGCCCCACACCGTCGTCTCCTCGCTGTAGTGCAGGTTGCCGCGCGCCTTGAGGAACTGCACGCCGGTGCCGAGCGAGAGGCCGTGGCCGAGGAAGCGGTGATAGCCGAGCCGCATGAACGGCAGCATCCCGAGCGCGCCGAGCTGCAGGCGTGTGCGGGGCTCGTCGTCGAGGTCCGGGTACGACGAGCGGTAGGTGGCGAACCCCGCGAGGCCCTCCGCCGCGATCACGTTGCTCCCACGCGCCGCGAAGGAGTCCGCGGGCGATGCGAGCAGCAGCGACAGGGCGAGGAGCGACATCAGAACGCCCCGTACAGGCCGGCGGTGAAGGCGATCGACGTGAGGGCCGCCTGCTCGCGCGAGGTCGGGACCTCGGCGCTCGGGCCGGCGAGGAGACCGGCGTGCGGTCCGAGTCGAACGACGAGCGGCACCTCCGCGGCGGCCGACGTGGCGATGTCGCGCGCGCCCTGGACGAGCAGCCACGTGAGGCCGAGCCGCGGCCACACGCCGACGACGTCACCCATGAACAACCAGCCGACGCGCGGCGCGACGACCGTCGCCGAGATGCGCGTGCGACCCTCGTCGAGGATCGCGAGCGTACCGAGCGAGGCGCCGAGGGAGAGGCCGCCCGGGACGACGCCGTGGAAGCCGATCCGCGGGCCGAGGAGCGCGCCGACTCCGAAGTGGCGGTTGGCGCGCTCCGACTCGAACTGTCGCGACACGCTCTCGATCGAGTAACCGACCAGGCGCTCGAAGGTCACCACGAACGCGCCGCGCTCGGCCACCGTTGGCTCGCGCGGACGCTCCTCGGCGCGCGCGCTGCCGGACAAGAGCGCCGCGAACGGAAGCAGGACCACCCACCGCACGAGTCGGATGGTACTCGCGACGCGCCGCGTGATGCGTAGGATCCTTCGCACGTCGAGCGCCTTGCCCCACGTCGCGACGACGTGTACCTCGCCGCACGTGAAGGTTGCGTGGCTCTTCCCCGGTCAGGGTGCGCAAGCGGTGGGCATGGGCCGCGACGCGTTCGAACAATCGTCCGCGGCGCGCGACGTCTACGCGCGCGTCGACGCAGCGCTCGGCAAGAGCCTCTCCACGCTCTGCTTCGAGGGCCCCGAGGCCGACCTCACGCTGACCGAGAACACGCAGCCGGCGATCGTCACCACGTCGATCGCGCTGCTCGCCGCGCTCCGCGAGCGCGTCGTCGATCTGCCGGAGCCCGCGTTCGCCGCGGGACACTCGCTCGGCGAGTACGCGGCGCTCTGCGCGGCCGGCGCGCTCGACGTCGCGGACGCCGCGGGGGTGGTCCAGCGCCGCGGTCGCGCCATGCAAGAGGCCGTTCCGCCGGGGCAGGGCGCGATGGCGGCGGTGATGGGCATCGACCCGTCGCTGCTCGAGGACATCTGCCGCCGCGCGGCGAGCGAGAGCGGCGAGATCGTCAGCCCCGCGAACTTCAACGCGCCGGGGCAGATCGTCATCGCGGGCGGCGCTCGGGGCGTCGCCCGCGCCAACGCGCTCGTCGCGGAGAACAAGGGCAAGGCGATACCGCTCAAGGTGAGCGCGCCGTTCCATTGCGCGTTGATGCGCCCCGTGGCCGACGTCGTGAAGCAAGCGCTGGCGTCGATCAACCTGCGCGCCCCGAGCTTCCCGATCGTCGCCAACGTCGACGCGAGCCCGCGCACCGACCCGGCCGCCGTCACCGACGCGCTCATCCGCCAGGTGGACGCGCCCGTCCGCTTCCAGGCCTCGGTCGAGGCGATGGTCGCCGCCGGCGTGACCCACGCGCTCGAGATCGGCCCCGGCAAGGTGCTCGCCGGCCTCGTCAAGCGCATCTCCAAAGACCTCCGGGTCCACAACGTGAGCGACGTCGCCTCGATCGACGGCGTCTCCGCTTTCCTCAAGGGTTGAAGATGTTCCGTCTCGATGGCCGCGTCGCGCTCGTCACCGGTGGGTCCCGCGGGATCGGTCGCGCGATCTCGCTCACGCTCGCCAGGGCGGGCGCCGAGGTGTTCGTCAACTACGCGCGCGGTGAGGCCGCGGCGCGCGAGACCTGCGAGCTCATCGCCAGCGCTGGCGGCAAGGCCGAAGCGGTCGGCTTCGACGTCGCAGATACCAAGGCGACGGAGGCGGCTGTCCAGAAGATCGCCAAGGATCGCGGCCGGCTCGACGTGGTCGTGAGCAACGCCGGCATCGCGATCGACCAGCTGCTGCTCCGCCTCAAGGACGACGACATCGACAAGCAGCTCGCGGTCAACCTCAAGGGCGCGATCGCGCTCGCGCGCGCGGCGATCATGCCCATGATGCGCGCCCGCTGGGGCCGGCTGATCTTCGTGTCGAGCGTGGTCGGCGAGATGGGAAACCCCGGCCAGACCGCCTATGCGGCCACCAAGGCGGCGCTCCTCGGCGTCACCAAGACGATCGCCAAGGAGTACGCGTCGCGCAACGTGACCGTCAACGCGATCACCCCCGGCTTCATCGAGACCGATATGACCGCGAGCCTCCCCGCCGCGGCCAAGGAGCTGATGGTCAAGGCCACGCCGCTCGGCCGCATCGGCAAGCCCGAGGACGTCGCGGCCGCCGCGCTCTACCTCGCGAGCGAGGAGGCTGGCTTCGTCACCGGCCAGGTCCTCCGCGTCAACGGGGGGCTGTACGTATAAAGGTTCCCGACCGGGTTCGATCAGAGTAAAGGCAGCGAGTTAATCGCCGGGTTTCGTCCCGGTGTTTCGGAGAAGGACAGAGACCGATGGACATCGAAGGCAAGGTCAAGTCGATCATCGCGCAGCACTTCCAAGAGGATGCCGCGAAGATCACGCGCGAGATGAAGTTCATCGAGGACCTCGGGGCAGACTCGCTGCAGGTCGTCGAGCTGGTCCTCTCGTTCGAGGAGAACTTCGAGATCGATATCCCCGACGAGGACACCGAGAAGATCCGCACCGTCGGCGACGCGATCGATTACATCGGCGCGAACGTCAAGAAGTAGCCGGCCTCGGCCGTCACTCGTCACGGAGGAGCCGCGAGCGTCAGCGAGCGGGTTGTCGGATTTCAACGACAGCCCGCCTCCCTTACGGTCGCGGCTCACTTGCTGTAATTCGGCCCTAGAGATTCACCATGGAACGCGTAGTTATCACCGGGCTCGGCTTTGTGATCCCCAACGGCATCGGGGTGCTCGAGCCCTGGCGCAAGCTGCTGTCCGCCGAGAGCGCGATCGGCCCGATCACCCAGTTCGACACGACCGAGTACCAGGTCAAGGTCGCCGGCGAGGTCCGCGGGTTCGAGGTCGAGAAGTACTTGTCCGAGAAGGACCGCCGTAAGGGGCGCGAGCTCGACCGCTTCTCGGCGATGTCCGTCGGCGCCACGCAGATCGCGATGGACGACAGCAAGCCCGAGCTCACCGAAGAGGAGCGCGAGGGCGCCGGCGCGATCATCGGCGTCGGCCTCGGCGGCCTCCACGTCATCGAGGCGTGCCACGAGGTCATCCGCACCAAGGGCCCGAAGCGCCTCACCCCCTATTTCATCCCCGCGGCGATCGCCAACATGGCCGCCGGCCAGGTCTCGATCATTCACCGCCTCAAGGGGCCGAACTTCTGCACCACCAGCGCGTGCTCCTCGAGCGCGCACGCCATCGGCGAGGCCGCCGGGTGGATCCGCCGCGGTCTCGCGGACTTGATGGTCGCCGGCGGCAGCGAGGCCGCGATCACGCCGCTCGGCATCGGCGGCTTCTCCGCGATGATGGCGCTCTCCAAGCGCAACGACTCGACCAGCTCGCGTCCCTGGGACAAGGGCCGCGACGGCTTCGTGGTGGGCGAGGGCGCGGTCACGCTGATCCTCGAGTCGCTCACCCGCGCCAAGAAGCGCGGCGCGAAGATCTACGCCGAGGTCACCGGCTACGGCGCGTCGAGCGACGCGCACCACATCACCCAGCCGGCGCACGAGGGCGAGGGCGCGCAGCGGGCGATGCGCCTCGCGCTCAAGGACGCGCGGGTCAACGCGAGCGACATCGGCTACATCAACGCGCACGGCACCTCCACGCCCCAGGGCGACCTGCAGGAGGCCACCGCGATCCGCCACGTCTTCGGCCCGCACGCGGGCAGCGTCTCGATCTCGTCCACCAAGTCGTCGATGGGCCACCTCCTCGGCGGCGCGGGCGCGGTCGAGGCCGCCATCTGCGCGCTGGCCCTCCACGAGGGCGTGCTGCCCCCGACGCTCCACCTCCACGAGCCAGACCCGGCCGTCGCGGGCCTCGACCTCATTCCGCTCCAGCCGCGCGAGAAGAAGATCAAGCACGCGCTGTCGAACTCCTTCGGCTTCGGCGGCACCAACGTCTCGCTGGTGCTCTCTCGGTTCGAGTCATGAAGATCGCCGCGGGCGCCGACCACGCCGGCTACGAGCTCAAGGACGTGCTCGTGAAGCTCCTCCGCGACCAGGGCCACGAGGTCGAGGACCTCGGCACCAACGCCGCAGGCTCGGTGGACTACCCGGACTATGGGCACGCCGTCGCCGAGCGCGTCACCTCGGGCGCCGCCGAGCGCGGCCTCCTCGTCTGCGGCACCGGCGTCGGCATGGCCATCTCGGCCAACCGCCACAAGGGCGTGCGCGCGGTGAACCCGAGCGACGTGTTCACCGCGAAGATGTCGCGCAACCACAACGACGCCAACGTGCTCGCCCTCGGCGCGCGCGTGGTGGGCGTCGGGCTCGCGAGCGAGATCCTCAACAGCTGGCTCGCCGCCCCGTTCGAGGGCGGCCGCCACCAAAACCGCGTCGCCAAGATCGAGCGCTGAAGCGCGCAGAGCAGGCGCGCGCGTCAGCGAGCGCCCAATCACCCCGCTGAGCGAGGCGCGCGCGTCAGCGAGCGCCTATCCTCCCCGCGCTCAGTTCGCCACGCACTCGGCGATCGGCGGGCAGGGCGCCTGGATGCACTGCACCGCGACCGACTCGCAGTGGTAGCCCGCCATGCAGCGCACGGTCGCGCAGGGATCGGTCGTCTCGGCGATGCACTTGCCGTTGTCGCAGTAGCTGCCGGGCGCGCAGAGCACGGCGGCGCACGCGTCGACGCCGCCGGTCGACACGCAACGCGGCTGCTTGCCCTTCACCACGCAGGTGGTGCCCTCGATGCAGAGCACCGCGGCGCACTGGTCGATGCACTCGCCGGTGTACGCGACCCGGCCCGCGCCGCCCGCCTCGCAGCTGTTCGAGTAGGTCTTGCCGTCGCGGCCGCAGACCGGCGCGTAGACCATCGGGCAGATCTGGTTCCTCGCCGCCTGCTCGGTCGACGCGCCGTCGCCCTCCGGGGTGCCCTCGGCCGAAGCCGCGCAGCCGAGCGCCGAAACCAGGACCAATGAACCGAGCGCAAGCTTGAGCGACATGGAGACCCTCCCGACCGGAAAAACGTGAGGGGCGCCGATGTACTACATTGTAGTCCTCAGTCAAGGGTCTTCCGATTTCACCGGTTCGGTTCGCTCACCACTTCGCCTCGAGGTCCGTTCTCCAGGCGCTCATCGCAGAGGGCACGCCCTTCAGCACCTCGTCGGGCTTGGCGGCGGGCGGGGGGGGCGAGAGCTCGGCGAGGCGCGCATAGAGCTTCGGGCGGTGCGCCTCCGGCGCGCGCTCGAGCAGGTGGATCAGCGTGAGCGTGTCGTAGTGATCGGTCGCGGAGATGACCTGATCGATCGCGGCCCAATCGCCGGCGTCGACCTTCTCGAGGGGGGCGCGCAGTCGCTCGGCGCTGCGCGTGAAATAGGGCGTGCCGGGCCCGGCGCCCTTGCGCATGCCGCACATCGCGCCCGCGGGGATCGTCGCCTTGTGCCCCTTGCCCTCGAGCTCCACCGAACCCGAGCGCACTTCGAGCGTGCCGACGCCCTCGGGCGACATCGTGAGCACGTACTCGCACCCGAGGTCGATCGCGCGCGCGGCGGGCGTGTCGACGACGAAGAGCCGCGGGGGCGCGTTGACCTTTACGTGGATCGCGCCGCGCTCGAGCGAAAGGCGATGGTGATCCGGTCGGGTCTCGGCCAGGCGAACGAGGCTCTGCGGCAGCACCTGCACGTGGCCGACGCCGGGCATGTCCACGCGGGCGATGTCGTCGTGATCGGTCTCGAGCGCCCAGCCGACGCCCAGCCGCGCCGTCGTCTTGAACGTCCGTGACTCGATCCGCGGATTGCCCTCGACGCGCGCGACCTCGAACGACGGGCCGGTCGGCGTGCGCGGGCGGCGGTAGAGGACGAACAGGACGAGCAGCGCCGCGGCGGCGAGCAGCGGGATCCACAGCCTTCGCCTCGGCTGCGGCGCTCGATAACCAAGCTTCCCGAGCGTGCGCTCGAGCTGCTCGATCTCCGGATCGGGCTTGCCGGACTTGTCCCAGAGGTAATCGCTCACGACAGCTTCTCCCTCAGCATGGCCATTCCGCGATGAAGATTCACGCGGACGGACTCCGGCGTGAGCCCGACACGCTCGGCGATCTCGGGCCCGGTCATCCCCTCCACGAGCCGCAGAACGAGCGTCTCGCGATACGCCTCGGGCAGCGTACGGATGACCTCGAGCACGCGCTCGGCCTCGGACTTGTCGGGATCGTGATGCGGCAGATCCTCGGGTAGCTCCGCCGTCTTCCTGCGCGTTCGGTAGAAGTCGATCGCGCGATTGCGGGCGATGGTGGCGATCCACGGGCCGAACTCGCCGCGCAGCCCGTCGAAGCCCTGGAGCGCCGAGACGAAGACGTCCTGCATCAGGTCGTCGACCTCACCCCGCGGGACGCGCGCGAGGAGGATGCCGTGCACCAACGCCGCGTGCTTCGCGAACAGGTCGGCGAAGCGGGAGCGGGGGGACACGCCGAGCATCATCCACCGAAGAGGACGAACGACGCGAGGGAGTGTTAGCGCGCGCTCCAAAACGGCAGAGCGCCGGCCTCGTGAGAAGCCGGCGCTCCACGTTCTTCGCAGGTGTCCTCGCTACTGCTCGAGGCAGTAGAGCGCAGCCTGCTGCGCGCAGGCGCTCGTGCCGCCGTAGTAGCAGGCCCACGACCAGTTGGTGCTCGTTGCATCGGCGTTGCCCCACCACGAACCGCCACCCGAATCGCCGGTGGTGGTGGTCCAGTTGGAGCAGAGGAACTGCGCGCCCGCTGCGTTTCCATTGGCATAGGTGCCGGTCCACGTGACGCTGCGCAGACCGCACATGAACCCCGCAGTGGCCGTGGAGAGCGCGCCCGTTTGCGTCCGGTTGATCCCGCTGATGAGGTTGTTGTCGGTCAGGTCGGTCCAGCTGTTCGCGACGACGGTGCCGGTGGTCAACACGTACGCGCCCGTGTGGTGCGTGAGCCGTGCGCCGGCACTCTCGGTCGTGCTGCTCAGCCAGGCCTTGTAGGTGCCGGAGAGTCCGGCGCCGGTGGCGGCGGCCTGGCACTTGGCGTCGGCGCCGGCGAGCCCGCCGAGGTTGCCCGTGTAGAGCTCCGCGGTGACGAAGACCCGCTTCGACGAGAAGTCGTTGTCGGTGTTGGTGACGTCGACATCGTCGACGGCGAGCCCGTTGTACTTCGAGTCGGTGCTCACCGACGCGCCGGTGACGATCTTGTACTTGATGTCGCCGTCGATGTCGGTGTCATCGACGCCGGTCACGACGATCGTCTTGGAGACGCTCTTCGAGGTCGTCCAGTCCGACGGCTTGAACACCACGCTCGTTCCCACGATGGTGCCCTCGGTGGTGTCGCTGCTCGCGAGGTCGATGGTGACGTCCGCCGTCGGCTTCGAGTTCAGCGTGATCGTGAAGCTCGCCGTGGCCTTGGCCTCGGTGGTCGTGAGACCGCTCGTCGGCGACACCACGATGCCGGCTTTGTCGTCGTCGATGTTGACGAGCGTGACGTCGGCCGGATCCTTGCCCGCGTAGTCCCCGCCCGTCGCCAGTCCGAGCTCGATTGTATAGGTCGGGTTGCCGTCCTCGACGAAGTCGTCCTGGCCGGTGACGGTGACCGTCTGGTCGAACTTCCAGTTGGCGGTGGTGAACACGAGCTCGCTGGTCGAGACCTTACCCTCCGCGGTGTTGCTGCTCTTGACCGGGATCCGCACCTCGGCGGTCGGCTCGGAGTTGAGGCGCACCGTGAAGGAGACAGTCCCGCCGGCCTCGGTGGTCGACCCGCCCGCGGGGCTGACGGCCGAGATCGTGAAGCCGATCGCGTCGTTGTCCTTGTTGGTCACCGCGACGTCATCGGCGTCGAGCCCGTTGTAGTTCGGGTCGGTGCTGGTCGCCGCCTCGGTGACGATCTTGTAGTCGCGATCGCCGTCGGCAATGTCGTCGTCCTTTCCGCTGACCTTGATCTCCTTCTCGCCGTAGTCGGCCGGCGTGAAGGTGACGCTCGCCGTGCCGACGTCGCCCTCGGTGAGGTCGTCGCTGTGCAGCTTGACGGTGACGTTCGCGGTCGGCTCCGAGTTGAGCTTGATGGTGAACGTCGAGAACCCGCCGGTCTCCGCGGTGGGTCCGGAGATCTTGGTGACGGTGATGCCGGCCTTGTCGTCGTCGACGTTGATGACCGGCACGTCCTCCGCGTCGCGGCCGGCGTACCCGGGGTCCGCGCTCGTCGCCGGGTCGGTGACGATCGAGAACGTCTGATTGCCGTCGACGACCTTGTCGTCGAAGCCGGTGATCTCGACGGTCTGCTCGGCCTTCCAGTTGTCGGTGGTGAACGTCAGGCTCTTGATGGCGAGCGTGCCCTCGGTGGTGTCGCTGCTGTGAATCGGGACGATGACGTCCTTGGTCGGCTTCGACTCGAGGCGCACGGTGAAGGTGGCCTTGGTGCCGCTCTCGTCGATCCTGAGCGGGTCCTTGGTGGGCTTGCCCACGTAGGTGACGCGGATGCCGGCGGAGTCGTCGTCGGTGTTGAAGACGTCGACGTCGTCGACCGGCATGCCGTTGTACGTGGGGTCGGCGCTCTTCGCGGCGGCGGTGATGATGCTGTAGGGCTGGCGGCCGTCGGCGTACTCGTCGTCCACACCCTTCACCAGCACCTCGTGCTTGGTGTCCCAGTTGAGGGGCGTGATGGTGATCGACTTCGGGACCGTGCCCTCGGTCTCGCGCGAGCTCGAGAGGTCGATCACGACGTCGTTGAGGGGCTGCGAGTTGAGCCGGATGGTGAACTTCGCGGTGCCGCCCACCTCGGTGGTGTCACCGTCGATCTTCGACACCGTGATCCCGGCGCTGTCGTTGTCGGTGTTGATCGCGTCGACGTCCGTGGGGTCCATCCCCGCGTAGCCCGTGTCGGTGCTCGTCGCGGGATCGAGGATGATCTTGTACGGCTGCGCGCCGTCGGCGATGAAGTCGTCCTTGCCGGTGACGGTGATGGTCTGCGGCGCGTTCCAGTCGTCGGTCGTGAAGACGAGCGACGCCGGCGCGACCGTGCCCTCGGTCGTTCGGCTGCTGCGCACCGGAATGGTGACGTTCGCGGTCGGCTTCGAGTTCAGGACGACGCGGAAGGTCGCGGTGCCGCCGGCCTCCGTGGTCGTGATCGTGCTGCCCATCACGCGGATGCCCGCGCTGTCGTCGTCGATGTTGGTGATGCTGGCGTCGTCCGCGTCGAGGCCGGCGTAGCGGGTGTCGGTGCTGGTCGCTGCCCCGGTCTCCAACCAGTACATCTGGTTGCCGTCCGCGATGTCGTCGTTGACGCCCTTCACGGTGACGGTCTGCGGCGCGTTCCAGTTCAGCGGCGTGAACGTGACGCTCGTGACGTCCGCCTTGCCCTCGCTGGGCTTGCTCACCGAGAGGGGGATCGTGACGTTCGCGGTCGGCTTGCTGTTGAGGACGATGGAGATCTCGGCGGCGGCGAGCCCGCGCTCGTCGGTGATCGATCCGATGTTCGGGCGGACGGAGATGCTCGGCGTGTCGTTGTCGATGTTGGTGAGCGTCACATCGTCCGCGTCGATCCCCTCGTAGGACTTGTCGGCGCTCTTCGCGGCCGCCGTCAGGATCTTGTAGGTGCGCGCTCCGTCGGCGACTGCGTCGTCGACGCCGGTGACGGTGATCGTCTTCGGCGCGTTCCAGTTGTCCTTGGTGAACGTGACGCTCGCCACCGCGAGGGTGCCCTCGGCGGTGTCGGAGCTCGAGAGCGGAATCGTCACGTCCCCGCTCGGGGCCGAGTTGAGCACGATGGTGAACGTCGCCTGTCCACCGGCCTCGGTCGTCGACAACCCCGCGATCGGCTTGACGGTGATCCCCGCCGTCTCGTTGTCGACGTTGGTCAGCTCCACGTCGTCGGGATCGAATCCCGAGTAGAGGGTGTCGGCGCTGAGCGCCGCGCCGGTGACGATCTTGTAGAGCTGGTTGCCGTCTGCGACGGCGTCGTCGACGCCGGTGACGGTCACGATCTGCGGCGCGTCCCAGTTCAGCGACGTGAACACCACCTGCTTCGGCGAGACCGTGCCCTCGGCAGCGTTGCTGCTCGACAGCGGGATCGTCACGTCGCCGGTCGGCTTCGCGTTGAGCACGATGGCGAACGTCGCGGTGCCGCCGGCCTCGGTCGTCTTCAGACCCGCGACGGGCAACACCGTCACGCCGGCGCTCTCGTTGTCGACGTTGGTCAGCTTGACGTTGTCGGCGTCGAGGCCGCTGTAGGACGCGTCGTCGCTCTTCGCTGCGCCGGTCACGATCTCGTAGGCCTGATCGCCGTCCTTCGCGGTGTCGTCGACGCCGGTGACCGTGACCTTGTGCGGCGACGACCAATCGAGCGGCGTGAACTTCACGACGGATACGTTGGGGACGCCCTCTTTGTCGTTGCTCGTCGAGATCGGGATCTCGACGTCGGCGCTCGGCTTGCGGTTGAGGACGATGGTGAACGAGGCCGTGGTCTTGGCCTCGCTCGTCTTGAGCCCGCTGGTCGGCGTGACGGTGATGCCCGCGCTCTCGTCGTCGGTGTTCTTCACCTCGACGTCGTCTCCGTCCTTGCCGTTGTAGGCCGGGTCGGCGCTGGTCGCGGGCGCGGTGACGATCTTGTAGGTCTGCGTCCCGTCGGCGTCGCTGTCGTCGACGCCGGTGACGGTGACGGTCTGCGGCGCGTTCCAGTTCGTCGCGGAGAACACCAGCGACTTCGGGGAGACGGTGCCCTCCTTCTCGTTGCTCGAGGAGATCCCGATCGTGACGTCGGCCGTGGGCGCGGCGGTGAGCACGACGGTGAAGGTGGCGGTGCCGCCCTTCTCGCTCGTCGTCAGCCCGCTCGTCGGCGTGACGGTAATGCCGGCGACGCCCGCTTCGGTCGTCGTCCCGTCCCCACCGGTGTCGGCGCCGGGACCCTCCACGGCGTCGCCGCCGCCACCACAGCCGACCAGCAGACCAATGACCATCGCTGCCGCGAAGCGGCCAGCACGCCTTTGTGACATCGCATTCCTCCCGGCCCCGGGAATTTCTCCGAGACTTCGGATGTCAGCGTGCGCGACGTCGGTTCTTCGACACAAGCCAATGATCGCAAGCGTATAGGTGCTAATAGTCTGGAAATCGCCCGGAGCGACGGCCCGGGCGCGAGCATGTTAAGGCCAAAAATCACAAATTGGTTGCCAAACAGAAGGCGGGTCGAGGCCCGCCTTTTGTGTCACCCAGAGACTACTCGGTGACGGTCACCTTGATCATCTTCACCGGCGTGCGCGGACGGTCGCCGCCGTCGACCGGCGTGGTCTCGATCTTCTTCACGACGTCCATGCCCTCGATGACCTTGCCGAACACTGGGTGCTTCGACGCGCCGGGCGTGAACCAGTCGAGGTAGCTGTTGTGCACGGTGTTGATGAAGAACTGGCAGCTGCCGCTGTTCGGCCTGCCGGTGTTCGCCATCGACAACGTGCCCGGCTCGTTGGACAGCTTCGCGTCCGCCGGGTGCTCGTCCTTGATCGTGCCGTAGGGCGAGTCGCCCGTGCCGGCGTTCGGCGCCGTCGGGTTCTTGCTGTGCGGGCACCCGAACTGCACCATGAAATTGTTGATCACGCGATGGAAGTGGAGGCCGTCGTAGAAGCCCTCCTTCGCGAGCTTCACGAAGTTGCCTGCCGTCAGCGGCATCTTGTCGGTGAAGAGCTCGACCTTGAAGGTGCCGAGCGAGGTCTCACATGTCGCGGTCGGGTTCGCCATGGCGACGGAAGGTAGACTTTCTCCGGCGCGCTCGTAAAGCGGCTACGGCGAGGCCGGCGACGACCGCCGCGGCGCCGTGCGGGGCGGACCCGCCCGTGGCGCAACCGCCGCACCCGACCTGCTGCGGCTGCGTCGTGTCGAGGCGCGCCGGCTGCGGCGGCTCGACCCACGGCTCGTCCGACTTCTGGCGGGCGGCGGCGAGCTCCTGCAGGAGTTTCGTCGCGGCCTCTGGGATGACGCCGGGCTCGGCGACCTCGTCGAACAGCGCCGGGCACTTGTCCGCGTAGCCGTTGCGCCCGGGCCCGCCGGACTGGAACGGAATGAACTGACACCGCCCGCTCGGGTTCTTGAGGATCGCCTCGCCGAGCGGCTCGGTCGCGAGCTCGTCGGGGCACTTGCTCGGGAGCGTGCCGCCGGCCGGATAGAACACGTAGCAGATGCCGTCGTGCTTACGGACGACGCTCGGGGTCTCGGCCTTCGCCGGCGCCGAGATCGGCGGATCGGGCACCACCTTGGGCGGCGGCGGATTGGCCGTGGCGTCGTGCGCGAGTGTGACGGCCACGGCGGCCGGCACGATGGACACAAAGGTCTTCCTCACTTCAACGGCCTTCGCGGTCGCTCAGCGCTTCTCGGCGAGGATGAGGAGACGGGGCGACTCCGAGCCGAAGTACTTGCCCGGCGTGGAGCTGTCGCCGCTCGCCTCGGCGACGCGGAAGCCGTTGTCGTGCAGCACCTTGCCGAGCTCGTGGAGCGAGTAGAGGCGGATCGAGTACTCGATCTCCCGCTGGCGCCCGTCCTCCATCATCATGGTGCGCTTGACGTTGAGGCGGCTGGTGATGCCGTTGAGCTGCGCCTCGTCCATGCACACGCAGCCGTCGCCCTCGAACCACACCATCGACGGCATGCGCGCGGCGATGTAGTCGCGGTTGACGACGTCGAGCAGGAACCGACCGCCGCGGCGGAGCGCCTTGTGGATCTTCTGGATCACCTCGGCGTTCTTCACGTCGTCGAAGTAGCCGAACGTCGTTCCCCAGCAGTAGATGCCGTCGAACGCGTCGTCGAAGGTGAGGTCGCGCATGTCTCCCTGGAGGAAGTTGATGCGCTGGTTCTTCTCGGCGGCTTCGTCGGCCGCGCGGGCGAGCATCGCGAGCGAGAGATCGATGCCGATGACCTCGTAGCCGCGGGCGGCGAGGGCGACGGCCTGCTCGCCGGGGCCGCACCCGAGATCGAGGATCGCCGCGCCCTTGTCGCAGCCGAGGGCGTCCTCGATGAAGCGCACCTCGCGCTCGAGGTAGCGGTCGTCGAGCTTGGGGAGGGTGCGCGCGTAGTCGTCGTTGAACAGATCCTCGAACCACTGCCGCTTCTTCTTCTTGACCTCGCCGGGGACCTCGACCGGTGCGCTCGTCGACGGCGTGGCCGGCGTGGGCGCGGCGGTCATCGCGGCGGCGGCCGGCGGGCTCGACACGGTGGCCGCGGCGGCGACCACGATCTTCGGCTGCGAGGTCGGCTCGCCCGCCACGCCGCCCGAGGGCAGCGTGCTCGCCACGACCGGCTGGTTCGGCACCGACGAAGCCGCGCGGCGCGGCGGCGGCGTGGGCGCGGTGACGACCTTCTTCGAGGGCGACGGCCCCTCGACCACCTCGAGCTCTTCGTCGCCGAGGCTCTCCTCGTTGTTCGACGGCGGCGGCGGCTTCGCGTCTTCTTCGGCCTCGGTGATGTCGACCGGGACCTCGAAGTCCTCGCGTTCGAGCAGGGCGAGCGCCTCGCGCACCTGCGCGTCGAGGTTCGGCACCGTGAGCGGCTTGATCTTGTGGAGCGCGACCGGCGGCTCGGACGGCGGGCTCACCGCCAGGCGCACGTCGCTCGTGGGCGCGTGGGCGGGCATCGGCCCCGGCGACGCGGCGTCGGCCAGGATCGGGCTCGGCGCCTCCCGCGCCACGTCGGACGAGGGGAGGGTGTTGAGCTGCGGCTGCGGCGTCTGCTGCTGCGACGAACGCGGGGGGAAGACCGGCGGCGGTCCCTCGCCGACCGAGATGATCCGCGAGGGGGTGATTCGCACGGCCTCTTCGGCCGGGATGAACGACGGCCGCTGCAGGAGATCTTCGGCGACGACCGCGGGCACCGGTGGCGGCGGGTTCGAGCGACGGGCCGAGGGCGGTGCGTCCAACCCTCGCCCGCTCGGCGGGGGGGTGCCCGCGGGCACCGCGTCGTCGGGCACGCGGATGGTGCGTTTGGTGCGCCGCGCGCGACCGCCGAGCAGCTCCGCGGCCGACGGCCGACCGGTGCTGTCCGGGTCGGAGGTGCGGTCGCTCGTCTCCTCGCCGTCGAGCCGCGACATCAGGCTGTCGACGTCCGGCGGATCGGCGCTCCGCGCGCTCTCGGCCCCGTGCGCGCTCTCGACCGAGCCGCTCGGCTTGCGCACGGGTCCCTCGGCGCTCACGAAGCGCTTCCGTTTCCGGGGCGACGCTTCGCCACCGCGATGGCCTGCCCGTAGTTGACGTCGCCCGGCTCGCGCACCCAACGATCGAAGCGATCGGGCGGCAGCAGCAGCACGACGGTGGAGCCGAGGTGAAACTTGCCGAGCTCGTCGCCGCGATGGATCTCCATCGGGGGCGAGGGGAAGTGCTCCCCCTGGACGTCGGGCTGGTCGATTCCGACGACGCTCATCCTGCCGACGATCATCGCACCGACCATCACCACCGCCACCCGCCCGAATTGCGGTGAGTGAACTTCGATGACGACGCGGCGGTTCTTCACGAACAAGCCCGGCACGTGCTGTTCGCCGATGCTGTTGACGGGGTAGCGATCGCCCTCGACGCCGCGCACGCGCACGACCTTGCCGGCGACCGGCACGTGCACGCGGTGGTAGTCGCGGGGGGACAGGTAGACGACGGTGAAGCCGCCGCCCGAGAGCTCGCGGGCCCAGCTCGCGTCGCCGACCAGCTCCTCGAGGGTGTACGGCTTGCCCTTGACCTGAATCGTGCCGGCCATGTCGGAGCGCCCGGCGTCGACGATTCGGCCGTCGGCGGGCGACACCAGCGTGTAGTCGTCGCCGTCGATGGGGCGCGCGCCCTCGCGGAGCTTGCGCGTGAAGAAGGCGTCGAACGACGTGTAGGGCAGGCCCGAGGGACACGCCTCCGCTTCGTTGACGTGGTAGGCGCGCGAGTACGCCTTCACGATCCCGCGCATCAGGGGCGCCGGAACCTGTGCTTCGCACAGTGCACCCATGGCGCGGCTAATCGCATTGCGGGGAAGAACACGCAGGAGCTGCGCGGCTGCGAACGTCATCACGCCCATGATGGGTGTCGAATCCTCCTCGAGAGACCTTCCGAGGCCATTGCCTGCCCCCCCCTGTGAAGAACGGAGGATGGCGTCCGCAGTTACAACGGAGACGATCCTACGGGGGGCGGTCGAGCAGGGTCAATCTTGTCCCATTTTTGGGAGCTGGCGAGCGCGGGCAGCTGAGCAGAGCCCGGTCACTGCGGTTTCCAGCCAGGACTCGAGGGCCGGGAGCCCCTTGGCCTCGGCCCAGCCGCAGGCGGCGTCTGGGGACAATGGATCGTGGCCGATTGCGTGGGTCCAGGCGTCGACGACCTCAGCCTTGGGCTGTCCTGTCGCAAGAAGAGACGTCGCTCGGGCCGACCACCAGAGGCCGAGGTCGCCGATCAGGGTCTTGGGGTCGAGCAGGGCTTTGGCGCCGTCCGGGTCGCCGTCGGCGAGGCGCGCGCGGGCGATGAACGCGTTGATCAACGGATCGCCGACGTGCGCGGCGGCGAGCGGATCGAGCCGCAGGCGCGCTGCTTTGACGTGATCGCGCCCGAGGAGGAGCTGGCCGAGCCGGAACGCGCGGCGCGCGTCGCCCTCGGTCTTCATCTCCTGCTTCACCGCGTCCTTCGATTTCGGATCGTCGAGGCCGACCTGCGGCGGGAGCTTGCCCTTCTTGCCGGCGACCCACGGTCGCCACACCGCGTCCCACGCCTTGAGGTCCTTGCCGGTGACCTCGAGGAGCGCCTTGTCGGTGTCGAGGCCCTTGGCGTAGGCCTTCACGAGCTTCGGCAGCGTGTCCTTGTCGGTGACCGCGCCGGGCTCGCCCGCGCGATCGCCTGCGATGAAGCGCACGAAGCTCGTGACCTCGGCGTAGACGACCATGGCCTGCTTGGCCGAGGGCAGGAGCGCGATGGAGGGACCGATGCCGTCGAGCGGCTTGCCGAGATCCTTGGCGAGACCGACCGCCGCGACCACGTCGGCCGGGACCGCGTCGTCGGACGGCAGCGGCGCGCGCCAGCGGGTCTCCTGTCGCTTGGCGACGCCCTCTTGCAGCCACAGCGGCGCCCGATCGAACGTGCCGCGCGACAGCGCGAGGTGGGTGAGCTCGTGGGCGAGCGTGTCGCGCCACGCGTAGCCGAGCGAGGGCGCGCGCGGCGAGATCATGATGACGCGACCCCACTTGGCGATCGCCACCGTGCCGGTCGTGCGCGCCGCCTCGTAGGCGAGGCCGGTCATCGCCGACAGCGAGAACTGGTCGCGCACCACGTCCACCCGCGTGGGCTTGGGCATCTCGACCCCGAGCTCCTTCGCGAGCACGGCGCGCTGCTTCTCGACGGTCTCGCCGATGAGGGAGGCGAGCGCGGCGTCGGCGTCGTCCTGGAAGCGCACGTGCACGCCGTGCAGCTCGTCCTTCACGGTGACCGTGCCCGCCATCGCGCGCATGCAGTCGCGCGCGATGTTGAGGAGCGGCCCGGCGTCGGGGAGCGTCTGCACGTTGGCGGGGGCGAGCTTCTTCGCCGCCTCGTCGCAGTCTCCGTGATACATCGCCAGGCGCGCCTGCTCGAACGCGACGCCGGGGATCTTCGCGTCGAGCGGGTCGAGGAGCTTCTTCGCCTTTTCGAGCTCGATCTCGGTGACCGCGTCGCCGGCCTGCGAGAGGACGTCGATCCCCGCGTGCGCGGTGGTGGCGAGGAGAATGAGCGCGAGGGGGAGGACGCGCTTCATCGCACCAGGCCCTCGGCGTAGCGCTTGATCGCGTCTTGCAGCTTCGGCGTCGCCGCGCCGCCCTTGAGGCCCTCGAGCACGCGCTTGCGGAAGGCCTCGGGGCCCTTGTGCTCGTCGGCCGGGGGGATGTCGACCTTGTCGTCGAACGACTTGGTGCCGTTCTCGCCGTTGCCGCTCGGCTCCTGCTCCTGCTTGCGGGCCGCGTCGCGCGCCTTCTCGAGCAGCCGCTGCGCCTGCTTCTGCGCCTCGAGCGCGCCGTCGCCCTCGCCCTTTTCGAGCTTCTCTGCGGCCTCCTTCATCTTCTTGGCGGCCTGCTGCAGCAGCTGCTTCACGTCGTCCGGCAGCGGCGACTGCTTCTCGGCGGTGTCGTCGAGCTTCTCGGCCTTCTGCTGCAGATCCTTCTCGCGCGGCGCGACGCCCTTCACTTTGTCGGCGGCCTTGGCGGCGGCGGCCTTGCGCAGCTTCTTGAGCAGGTCCTCGATCCAATCGAGCTGCTTCTGCACCTCGGTCGCGACGCCGTCGAGGCGCTCGTCGGCGCCGGGCGACGACCACGCGCGATCGCGCGCCTCGTCGATCTGCTTCATCGACGAGTCGCCGCGCTCCTTGGCGTCGCCGAGCTGGAGCTTCTCCAGCGAGTCGGCCATCGCCTCGACCTTCTCGCGCGTGGCGGCCTCGGCGGCCTCGAGCGTCTTGCGGAGGCCGGCGTTCTTGGGGAGCGCGGCGACCGCGTCCCGCAGGCGCTTGGCGCGTCGCTTGGCTTCCTCTTCGAGTCCCTCGAGCTGCTTCGGATCCTCGGCCTCGCGGAGCAGCGTCTCGACCGAGCCGACCGCCTCGCCGTGCTCCTTGGCGAGATCCTCGAGATCCGCCTGCTGCTTGCCGGCGCTCTGCTCGCCCTCGCTCTCGTCGCCCGGATCGTCGCCCTCGTCGGTGGGCTCGCCGGGAGCGCTCGGGTTGCCGCCGCCGCCGAACGACGCGACCGGGTACTTCATGCGCATCGCCAGATCGCGCATCGCGAGCTCGGCGTGGAACAGGTCTCCCGCGGCGCGCGCGCGCGACCCGACGCAGATCGTTCTCGACGATCTCGCCGAGGTCGCGGCCGAGCTCGCCGAGCTTGCGCATCGAGGCCCCGCCGCCGTCGAGCGCCTTGATGTCGACGTCCACGCGGCTCACGATCTCCGGATCTCCGGGCTTGGACGCGAGCTCGCGGAGCGCGTCGGCGCCGTCGTCGGCCACCTCGGCGACGAGCTTGCCGAGCTGCTTGCTGTCCCGCGAGCCGAGCGAGCGCACGGCGCCGTCGAAGGCGAGGGTGACCTTTTCGATCGCGGCGACGGACGCGGCGCGCGCGGCCGCCGACGGCGCCTTGACCTCTGCCTTCATCGCGTCGCGCACCTTGCGCAGGCGACCGCGCACGAACAGGCCCACGCGCGACGGCACCCGCAGCCCGTCGTGCGACGCGGAGAGGAAGGCTTCGAGCGCCTCGGAGGTCTCGTCGAACGACTTCGACAGCGCCTCCGCCTTGGTCTCGGGCTTCAGCGCGAGCGCGAGGAGATCGACCAGCGCGTCGCGCGTCTTGACCGCCGCCTCGTACCGCTTGGCCTCGGAGGCGCCGATCACCGGCGGGATCAGGGTGAGCTCCGCGCTGCGGCCCCACTTCGGCCCCGTGATCGGATCGTTGTCGCGCGCCTCGATGCGGACGCGAATCGGCGTGCGCGCCTTCTGCAGGAGCGGGTCGGTGGTGCGGAGGACGTAGCCGCCGCGGTCGTGCTTGGGCTCGCCGTCGAGCTTGGCGAGCACGCGGCGCTCCTCGCGGGTGCCGATGCGGATCACCAGGTGCACCTCGCGCAGGCCGTGGTCGTCCGAGGCGTCGTAGCGGAGGGCGATCGAGCCCTCGGCCTTCGCGATCTCGATCGTCCCCGGCGCGCCCTCGAGCACGACCTTCGGGGTCTGGTCCTGCACCGCCGTCAGCTCCCAGCCGCTCGGCTCCTCGATCGCGACCGCGTTGAATCGCGCGCGCACGCGGAGCTTGCCCGAGACGGTGACCGACCAGTGCGCGACGACGCCGCCCGCGCCGTCGTCGAGGAAGGGGACCTCGTGGTAGTCGTCCGCGAGCACGAGGACGCGGCCCTGCCTCTTGGGCAGGCCGCGCACGACGAGCTGCGCGCCGCGCTCGGCGGTGAACGCGCCGTAGCCCTGATAGCGCGCGTCGTGACGGTGCACGTACATCGGCGGGTGAACCGTGAGCTCGACCTCGTCGAGCCACGGCAGCGGGACGGGGGCGAGCCCCTTGCGCGCGAGCGCGACGTCGACGCCCTCGATGAAGCGCGCCGGTGCGACGGCGAGGACGAGCACCGCCACCGCCACGAGCAGGAGCGCGACGCGCCGCGCGCTGATCGCGAAGCCCTCGCCGAGACCGGCGAGGCGCGAGGTGTCGAGCTTGCTCAGCGCGCGCGCGGCGTGGAGGCGGGCGAGGGTGGGCGACACGCCCTCGTGGTCGGGTGAGGTGGCGATGCGATCGGCGAGCGCGACGTGGCCGAGCGCGCGCGACGTCTCGACGGGACCGAGGGCGAACGCCGCCGACCGGACGACGTCGCGTGGATCGCGGCCGCGCCGACGCACGACGAGCTCGGCCACCACCGGCGCGACGACGAGCACCGCGAGCACGACCGCGGCGGCGATCCTCGTGCCGGGCGTGCCGACGCGGGCGAGGTGCGCGGCGGCGACGAACCCCCCGAGCACGCAGGCGATCGCGAGCTTGCGGCGCTCCCCGAACAGCGGCCCCCACAGCTCGTTGCGGACGCGTGCGGCGACGCTCTCGAAGGTCTCTGGCGCCCGCGGGGGCTCGGAGGTTCGACGCGGCTCGGCGGACACCCCGATACCCTAGCGCGGACCGCGTCGGTCTGCGTCAGCCTCAGCATTGCGGCGCGCGAGCGATTTTGGTTCGGTGCCGCCGCGATGACCCGCTTCACCCTCCTCGCGTTCGCGACGCTCCTCCTTGCGGCCTGCGGCGGCGCCGGCCGTTGGGGCCATGCCCGCAGTTATTCCCCGACGAAAGACGAAAAGTCGGCGACCGAGGGCGCGCGCGAGCTCGACGCGCCGATGGCCACGCTCAAGCCCGAAGCCTGGCGCGGCCAGAAGGTGAAGTTCTTCATGGTGGTCTCCGAGCGCAAGCCGGGGCCCGCCGGCTCCGCGTACCTCACCGGCAAGCAGCACACGCTCAACGAGATCAACGGCTGCGACAACAAGTTCGACGAGGAGAGCTGCCGCGTCACGATCAAGCCCACGGGCCACGACACGGTGCACGCGATCGTGCGCCTCCAGAGCGACGACGACGTCGGCGAGCTGCACGTCGCGGTGGGCTCGCTGGTCCGCGTGGTCGGCACGCTCACCGACGCGACCGACCCGAACGACGGCAAGCTGGTGGTGCAGGCCTCGTGGTACCGCCAATGGCCGCTCGGTTATTACGCCAAAGAGGGCGATCTCAAGCAGTGATCGGGAGGCCGCGATGTTCCATCACATCGTCTTCTTCAAGCTGACGCACCGCGATCGCCAGCAGGACGCGCAGGCCATCAAGGCCGCCCTCGAGGGCCTGCGCGGAAAGATCCCCGAGCTCCGCCACCTCGAGGTCGGGATCGACGTGCTACGCACCGATCGGTCGTGGGACGTAGCGCTCGTGACGCGCTTCGACAGCCGCGCGGCGATGGAGAGCTACGCGGTTCACCCCGAGCACAAGAAGGTGCTCGCGGCGATAAAGGATCTCCGCGAGCAGTCGGTTGTGGTCGACTGGGAGGACTGATGGCTCGCCCGATCACCCCCGGAGACCTGTGGAAGCTCGCGCGCGTCGGCACCCCCACGGCGTCGCGTCGGGGCACCGTCGTCGTTCCGGTCAAGCGCTACGACGTCGAGGCCAACGAGGGCTTCGAGGTGCTCTACCGCGTCGACCGCGAAGTGCCCGAGCGGCTCACCGCGCCCGACGTCTCGAGCAGCGCCCCCGCGATCTGCCCCGACGACGAGCACCTCGCGTTCGTGCGCAAGAAGGGCGAGCACCCCCAGCTGCACGTCATGCGCTTCGGCGGCGGCGAGGCGCGCAAGCTCACCGACTTCCCCCTCGGCTGCGACGATCCGCGCTGGCTGCCCGACGGCAAGCGGATCGTCGTCGTCGCGCGCGTGCACCGCGAGGCGATGACGCTCGACGGCACGCGCGAGCGCGTCGCCGCCGACAAGAAGCGCAAGGTGAGCGCGCACGTCACCGAGGACCGCGTCTACCGGTTCTGGGACCGCTGGCTCACCGACGGCCTCGTGCCGCACCTGTTCGCCGTCGACGTCGAGAGCGGCGCGGTCACAGACCTCACGCCCGACTCCGACCGCTGGTTCGATCTCATGGACGACCGCGGCCAGTTCGACGTCGCGCCCGACGGCAAGGAGGTCGTGTTCGCGGCCAACTCGTCGCGTCCGCCGCACGACCGCATGCGGTGGGCGATCTTCACGGTGCCGACCGACGGCTCCGGCACGATCCGCTGTCTCACCGAGAACAACCCCGCCGACGACATCCGCCCGCGCTACTCGCCCGACGGCCGCTCGATCGCGTTCGGCATGCGCCACGACGACTACTACGGCGATCGGGTGCGCCTCGCGCTCATCGACCGCGCGTCGGGGGCGATCTCGGTGCTCACCGCGGACTGGGACCGCTCGCCCAGCGAGTGGGCGTTTCGCGACAACAACACGCTGGTCGGCGTGGTCGAGGACCACGCGCGCAGCGCCGTCTTCGAGCTGCCGATCGGCGGGGCTCCCCGGCTCCTCGTGCAGAGCGGCACGGCGCACGGGGTCGAGCCCGCGGGCGACGTGCTCTGGCTCCAGCACCAGAGCATGCACCGGCCGCCCGAGGTCGCGCGCCTTCGCGGCGAACAGCTCGAGATCGTCACCGCGTTCAACGACCTCTCCGCGTTCGCGCTTCCCGAGGCCGAGGACCTCACGTTCGCCGGGGCCGACGGCGACGCGGTGCAGATGTTCGTGGTGTACCCGCCGGGCTTCACGCCCGACAAGAAGTGGCCGCTCGTGCACCTCATCCACGGCGGCCCCTACGGCGTCTTCGGCGACACCTTCCACTTTCGGTGGAACGCGCAGGTCGTCGCCGCCGAGGGCTACGTGGTCGCGATGGTGAACTTCCACGGCAGCTCCTCGTTCGGCGAGAGGTATGCGCGGGCGATCCTCGGCGACTGGGGCGGCAAGCCCGCCGAGGACGTGCTCCGCGCCACCGACGCGCTGATCGCGCGCGGCTTCATCGACGAGCGGCGCATGGCGATCACCGGCGGCAGCTACGGCGGCTACCTCACCTGCTGGATCGCCACCCAGACCGACCGCTTCAAGTGCGCCATCGCGCACGCCGCGGTGTTCAATCTATCGACTCTTTATGGATCGGACGTCACCCAGGGCACCGACCTCGAGTTCGGCTCGGTGCCGTGGGGCGACGAGTCGGCGCGGGAGCTGTTCGGCAAGTGGGATCCGGCGCGCTTCGCGCACGGCTACCGCACCCCGATGCTCGTGGTGCACGGCGAGCTCGACTATCGGGTCCCGGTGACCCACGGCCTCGAGGTGTACGGCATCCTCAAGGCCAAGGGCGTCGACGCGCGGCTCGTCTACTACCCCGACGAGAACCACTGGATCCTCAAGCCGCAGAACTCGCTCCACTGGTACGGCGAGTTCCTCGGGTGGCTGCGCCGCTACCTCGGCGACGCGTAGCTCGGGGGCTTGGCGCGCACCGACGGCGGCATCTGCTCGCGGACCTCGGGGGGCTCCCAGTGGTCGGTGATGAGGCGCGCGCCGCGGCGGTAGGCGAAGTACGCGTAGGCCCAGTTGGCGAGCACCGCGATGCGGTTGCGGAAGCCGATCAGGTAGAAGATGTGCACCACCAGCCACGCGAGCCACGCGGTGAACCCGGTGAGGCGCAGCGAGCCGGTCTGCGCGATGGCGCGCGAGCGGCCGATGGTGGCCATGGTGCCCTTGTCGAAGTACTCGAACGTCTCGCGCGGCCGACGGTGGAACGTGTGATCGATGTTGCGCGCGACGCACCGCGCCTGCTGCATCGCCACCGGGGACACGCCGGGGAGGGGCTTCTTGCCCTCGGTGTGGAGGAACGACGTGGCGTCGCCGATGGCGAACACCTCGGGGTGGCCGGGGAGGGAGAGATCGGGCTCGACGAGCACGCGGCCGCCGCGGTCGAGCGGGACCCCGAGCGTGCGGGCGAGCGGCGTGGGCGCGACGCCGGCGCCCCACACCACCGTGCGCGACTCGATCCGGTCGGTCTCGCCCTGTTGCTCCACGACCACGCCGGCTTCGTCGATCGTGGTGACGCGCGCGCCGACGCGGACGTCGACGCCGATCTCGCTCAGCTGGTCGACGGCGCGGAGGGCGAGGTCGTCGTCGAACGACGGGAGGATGCGCGCGCCGGCCTCGACGAGGATGACCCTGGTGCGGCTCGGATCGATGCGGCGGAACTCGCGCGCGAGCACCGTGCGGGACAGCTCGGCGATCGCTCCGGCGAGCTCGACGCCGGTGGGGCCGCCGCCGATCACCACGAAGGTGAGGAGCCGCCGCCGCTCGTCCTCGTCGATGGCGCGCTCCGCCCGCTCGAACGCGAGGAGCACGCGCCGCCGGATCTCGACCGCGTCCTCGATCGACTTGAGGCCGGGCGCGTAGCGCTCCCACTCGTTGTGCCCGAAGTAGGAGTTCTGCGTGCCGGGGGCGTAGATCAGGTAGTCGTAGTCGAGCACGCCGTCGCGCAGCTGCAGGCGCTTGCTCTCGAGCTCCACCGCGGTGACGTCGGCGAGGAGGACGGTGGCGTTACGCTGCTTGCGGAGCACGCTGCGGATCGGCATCGCGATCTCGGCCGGCGAGAGGCCGGCCATGGCGACCTGGTAGAGGAGCGGCTGGAACAGGTGGTGGTTTCGGCGATCGACCACCGTGACCCGCACCGGCGCGTCGCGGAGCGACTGCGCGGCAGTGAGCCCACCGAAGCCCGCGCCGAGGATGACCACATGCGGAACGCTGCTCATCTCGTCGGGGAGCATGGGGTCACTCCGCGCGGACGAAAAGCGACTACTGTGCCCTCGTGCCGCCCCGAGCCGCCAAAGAAGCGCGCCCCGATCCCGTCCCCGTCGGCCCCCGCGTCGAGTCCGTCCTCGAGATCGCCTACCGCGCGCGTCGTCCCGTCCTGCTCGAGGGGCCGACCGGCATCGGCAAGTCCGAGATCGTGCGGCAGGTCGCGAACAAACTCTCCGTCGCGACGATCGTGGTCGACCTGAGCCTGCTCGAGCCGCCCGATCTCGTCGGCCTGCCGATCACGTCCGAGGGGCGCACGCGCTACGCGCTCCCGGCGTTCCTCCCACAGAGCGGCGCCGGCATCCTCATGCTCGAGGAGCTCAACCGCGCCGAGCGCTACATCCAGCAACCCGCGCTGCAGCTCCTGAGCGCGCGCACGCTCCACGAGTACACCCTCCCGCCCGACTGGGTGGTGTTCGCGGCGGTCAACCCGGCCACCGGCGACTACCACGTCACCCCGCTCGATCCCGCGCTGCGCGCGCGGTTCCTCGATCTGTCGGTGCGCGCCGACCGCGCGTCGTGGCTCGCGTGGGCCGTCGAGCACCAGGTGCACCCCGCGGTGCTCACGCTCGCGCGCGCGCACGAGCGCATCCTCGACGACGTGCCGCCGCGCACCTGGACGTATGTGTCCGAGCTGCTCCACGCGCTGACGCCCGACGAGCGCGACGACGGCCTCCTGATGCGCGATCTGCTCGCCGGCTATTTGCCGCCGTCGTGGATCGAGTCGCTCCTCGCCCTCGGTCAGAGCGCAGCGCCCGACCTCGCGATCGATCTCCACGCCCTGCTCGCCAAGTACTCTCCCGAGGCACAGCAGCAGCTCAAGAGCTTTCGCAGCGATCAGCTCGACGAGGTCACCCACCGCCTCGCCGCGATCCTCCGCGGGCCCGAGGCCGGCGTGCTGGCCGCGCGCAAGGCGCTCAGCCTCGCGGCGGTCGAGTCGCTCCTCGCCGATCTACCGGGCGACCAGCGCGAGAAGCTGCAAGAGGCGCTCGGCGGCAACGCCACCGCGATCTCGCTCCTCGACGTCACCGCCGACGACTGCTTGCGCGCGTACTCCGGCAGCCGCGCGATGCAGCGGGTCGCGCAGTGGAAGAACGATCCGCTCAAGCACCACCGCATCGCGCTCCTCGTCACCGCGCTCCGGGCCCACCTCCAGCAGCCGCACCACCTCGCCGAGATCAAGCGGAGCAACCCGATGCGGGTGAGCCTCGGGCACTTCCTCGCGCAGGTCGGCGAGCGGTGGGGCATCCCGCTCGTCGAGACCATGCAGAAGGTCGGCGTCACGCCGATCCGGCCGGGGTGATGGACACGCTGCAGGCGTGGATCGAGAGCTTCGTCCGCGATCCCGCCTTCCTCGCCCGCTATCCGTACTACGCCGCCGTGCTCGCGCGCGTCGTCCCCGTCGCGGATCCCTCCGTGGACTCGATGGCCGTGTCGTTCGAGGGGCAGCGGTTCTACCTCCACGTCAACGTCGAGTACTTCCTGCACAAGCCGCAGTTCGTGCGCGGCATCCTCCTCCACGAGGTGCACCACGTGGTGCTCGGCCACCTCACCCATCCCAAGTTCTTCGCCGTCGACCACCCGCCGCTGATGGAGCTGGCGATGGAGATCTCGGCCAACGAGTTCATCGACGAGCCGCTGGCCAACCCCATCACCGTGCAGACCTTCGAGTCGCTCGGCATCCGCCGCGGGCAGAGCACGATCGATCGCTACGAGAAGCTCGTCCTCGCCTCTGCGGCCGCGCGCAAGTCGGTCGGGCGCGGGGACTTCGTCGACAGCCACCCGTGGCGCGGCAAGCGCGCGCCGCCGGGCGGCGTCGAGATGACACGGCAGCTGATCGAGGGGGCCTCCGACGAGGAGGTCGAGAGCGAGCGGCCGACGCTGGCGGGGCGCGATCCCGGTCGCCTCCTCGAGGAGCTGGTCGGGGTGCACGGACCGGCCGAGGTGTTCGTCGACTGGCGCGCGGCGCTGCGTGCGTTCGTCGCGCGGGCGCGCGCGCCGGTGCACACCTGGGC
>JALHOE010000030.1 GCA_022843175.1 Deltaproteobacteria bacterium | reverse complement strand
GCCTCGGCCTCGCGCGCCGCACGCGACAGCGTGAGCCCCGCGAGCGCCGCGACCGCGAGCTCGAGCCCGCGCAGCGGCGAGTCGACCTGTCCCCGCGAGAGCGACGCGAGGGCCATGGCCGCGCAGAGCGGCACGATGCCGGGCGCCACCGAGGCGATCGCCGCGAGCGGCAGCGTGAGCGAGAGCACCTCGGTGAAGACGAGCGGGAGGAGCGCGACTCGGACGTTGCGATCGAGGAGCGCGATCTCGTGGGTCGCGGCCTCGGCGGGGATCCAGCTCGGCAGCGGCCCGCCCCCCTGCACCCGCAGCGACAGCGCGCGCTGGAGCGCATCGCGGAGGGTGCCGGCGTGCTGCAGCGAGGAACCGAGCGCCCAGCTCCCGAGCAGGAACGCGAGGGCGAGAGCGAGGAACGCCGCGAGCGTGCCGCGCACGCCGGGCCGGTGGATCAAATACACGACGACGAAGATCTGGCCGAGGATCTCGAACGCGAGCGCCGCCGACGCGCAGACCTGCGCCCAAGCGAACGCGTTCGGGTTGCCGCGCTTGCTCGCGTTCCACGCGATGCCCCAGGCGGCGATCCGCAGGAGCGCGGCGCCACCCATCAGGCCGAGCTGAATCCCGAGCGCGCGCGTGGCGGGCGGCGTGACCGCCTCGACCGTGGCGGCGACGAGCACCGCGAACGCGCCGGCGAAGAGCACGACCAGCTGCGAGGGCTCGAGCACCCGCGTAATCGCGATCGCCACGAACGTGAACACGAGGCAGGCCCCGAACGTCGACACGAGGCGCGTCGACACCGAGGTGCGCGGGTTGCCGGCGACGGCGAGCACCAGCACCAACACCGCGAGCATGCCCAGCGTGGCCGCCGAGACCGAGGTGAGGTTCGCCCACTTGCGAAAGCGCGCGACCTGAACCTCACCGCCGACGCCGATCCATCCCGGGGCGAGGAGGCCCCCGAGGATGTTGGCGGCGACGGCGAAGATCGTGACGGGGAGGAGCACACCGACCGCGAAGCTCTCGCGCGGCGTGGTGATCGGGATCTCCCCCCGGTCGCTTCCGGGGCTCACGGGGACTCCTACGCCTCGCCCCAGCCGTGGCGTTCGAGATCGCCGCGGAGCGACGAGAGGGCGGACTCCTCGAGCAGCTGCTGCATCGTCTGCCCGCCGGCCTCGGCAACGATTTGGTCGTCGTATTCGTCTGCGAGGAGCGCCACGTCGCGCAGGGTGGCGAGGATCTCGTCGGCGTCGAGCGTCTCGCCGCCGAGGAGCGTGTGCTGGAAGGTGACGCAGGAGAGATCGCGCACGAACCCGAAGGCACCGAAGCGCAAGCGGGCGTTGATGCGGAGGAGCTTGATCGCGAGGTCGGGGTTCATGTCGACGCCGCGGGCGAGCTGCGCGACGAAGCGCAGCAACGAGCGCCCGTTCCAGTCGTTGACGAGGAGGTAGATGTAGGCGCTGCCCTGTCGGACCACGAAGAACGATTTGTCGATCTTCTGGAAGGCCTGGCTCTGCCCGAGGACTTCCTCGATCTTCGCGACGGTGCGGCGGGAGGCTTCGTTCATGGCGGCGACGCAGGGTAACCGGGACGGCTCGTTGCCGGCTAGACTCTCCTCTCTTTTCGAGGGAAAGGCCCGACTATGCAGCCGCCGTCTCTGCACCCGCCGGCCTCGAAGGTCGGAATCACGCTCGACCAGCACATCGCGAATCAGATGGAGCTGTCCCCCGGCGCGACCGGCCATTTCACCTCGCTTCTCTATCAAATCGCGCTCGCCGCCAAGCTGGTCGACGCCCGCGTGCGACAGGCCGGGCTCGCCGACATCCTCGGTTACACCGGCGAGGTGAACGTGCAGGGCGAGCAGGTGCAGAAGCTCGACGAGGTCGCCAACGAGACCTTCATCACGGTCCTCAAGCGCGGCGGTCGGTGCTGCGCCATCGCGAGCGAGGAGCTCGAGGACGCGGTGTTCCCCGAGGGCACCGGTCGCTACGCGGTCACGATGGACCCGCTCGACGGCTCGTCGAACATCGACTGCAACGTCTCCATCGGCACCATCTTCGGCGTCTACCGCCGCAAGAGCGATCACCACGGCCCCGCCGACGTCGGCGATCTGCTGCAGCCCGGCCGCGATCTGCGCGCCGCGGGCTACGTGATCTACGGCTCGAGCACCATGCTGGTCTACTCGACCGGCAAGAGCGTGCACGGCTTCACGCTCGACCCGACCATCGGCGAGTTCTTCCTCTCGCACGACAACATCCGCATCCCGCAGCGTGGCAGCACCTTCTCGTGCAACGAGGGCAACTCGATTCGCTGGGACGAGAGCACTCGCCGGTGGGTCGCCTACCTCAAGGAGCAGCACAAGGAGACCAAGCGTCCGTACACCGCGCGCTACGTCGGCTCGCTCGTCGCCGACGCGCACCGCACGCTGCTCAAGGGCGGCATCTTCGCGTACCCCGCGGACAACAAGTCGCCGCAGGGCAAGCTCCGCCTGCTCTACGAGGCCAACCCGTTCGCCTTCATCTTCGAGGCCGCCGGCGGGAAAGCCTGCGACGGCAAGCGCCGCATCCTCGACATCGACGCGAAGGAGCTCCATCAGCGCACCCCCCTGGTCATCGGCTCGCCGGACGACGTCGCCGACTTCGAACGGTTCGCGCGCTCGTCCGAGCCGGGCAGCGGCTCGAGCACATGATCCCGGCAGCCGAGGTCTCCGAGGTCATCGCGCGGATCGACGCCGCGATCGACGAGGCGTCACCCGCCGGCGCAGCGCTCGCGACGGACGGCGACGGCACGCTCTGGACGCACGACATCGGCGAGGCGCTGTTCGAGGGAATCCTCGCCGAGGGCTACGTGGGAGAGGGCGCGCTCGCGGCGTTGCTCGCCGAGGCCGACGCGCACGGGCTCGAGCTCGAGTCGCGCGAGGATCCGATCAAGGTCGCCCACGGGCTGTTTCAGGCGTACGTCGGGCTGAGGTACCCCGAGGATCGGATGTGCGCGGCGATGGCCTGGTGCATGGCGGGGATGTCGACCTTCGCCCTCGCGCGCTACTGCGACGATCTCCTCGAGCGCCACTTCGTCCTCACCAAACGGTTCATCGGCGAGGCGCACGTCGTGCTGCGTCACGTCGCGTCACGGGGCGTGCCGATCTGGCTCGTCTCCGCGTCGCCGCTGGCCGTGGTCGACGCCGCGGCGCGGATCGTCGCGCGGGAGCTCGCGATCCCGCCGCTCTCGGTCATCGCGATGACGCCGAGCGTCGAACAGGACGTGATCCGGCCGTCGATCGCCGGCACCGTGATCTACGGCGAGGGCAAGCGCACCTCGCTCGAAGCGGCGCTGGGCGGGCGCACGCTCATCGCCGCGATGGGCGACAATGTGTTCGACGTCCCCATGCTCACGGCCGCGCGCGTCCCGGTGGCGATCCGGCCCAAGCCGGCGTTGACGCAGGTGCGCGATCGGGTGCCGGGCCTTGTGCGACTCGCGACCGGGAGTCACGATCCGCGCCCATGAAGTGGCGCGCCCCTCTCTTCGCGTTCATCGTCTCGCTCGCCGCGCCACTCGCCTGCTCGGCCTCCAAGGACACCTCGCCCAACCCCGCCACGCTCGGAGATGCGGGCGGCGATAGCACCGTCGACGACACCGGCGGCGGCGGCGGCCTCGAGGTCGGCGGAATGGACGGCACCGTCATCACCGACGCGAAGGCGTCGCCGATGCGGATCGTCCCCACCGACGGCATCCTGATGCTCGTCGACGGCAAGCCGACCGCGCTCGACTACTACCTCATGGCGCAGAACCCCGACGGCACCGAGTCGGAGATCACCGCCGAGGCCAGCTTCTCGCTCCTCGACGCGACGCTCGGCAGCTTCGCCGGCAACAAGCTCACGGTCAGCAAAGAGGGCAAGACGAAGGTTCGCGCGAGCGCGCGCGGCATGACGGTCGAGACGAACGTCGAGGTCCGCGGCCCCGTCACCGTGATCACGCCCGGAGCCGGCGCCGACGCGCCCACGAAGTTCGGGGGCGCGGTCGACGCGACGAGGGCGCCGACGGTGATCTACCCGACGGCCGACACGATCGTTCCGCCGAACATGAACGTCCTCGAGTTCCACTTCACCGCGAACGGGAACACGACGTTCGAGCTCGCGTTCAAGGGCACCGCGATCGACGTGAAGGTCTACCTCGCGTGCACCGCCGTCGGCGGCGGCTGCGTGTACACGCCGGACGCCACGGTGTGGAAGCTCATCGCCGAGAACGCGCGGGGCGGCGATCCGGTCACCTATACGCTGCGCGGCACCGACGGGAGCAAGGTCGGCGTGTCTGCGGCGCGCAAGATCTCGTTCGGCCAGGAGGACATCCTCGGCGGCATCTATTACTGGAACGCCGGCGCGGGCGCGACGATGCGCTACGAGTTCGGCGTCAGCGGCAGCAAGGGCGAGGTCTACCTCAACGCGCCGATGGCCGGCGCGTCCACCTGCGTCGGCTGCCACGTGCTCTCGCGCAACGGCAAGAGCATCTCGGTCGGCCTCGATATCCCCTCCCCCTCGCCGTACAAAGTGTTCGACGTCGCGACCCGCGCGTTGGTCTACGCGCAGGGCTCTGCGTTCGGCGGCGGTGGCGCCAACTTCTTCACGTTCTCGCCCGACGCGTCGCAGATCGTCACCTCCAACGCGATCACGCTGGTGTTGCGCAACGCCAAGACCGGCGCCGCGATCCAGGAGCCGATCGCGAACCCCGGCGCCCAGCCCGACTGGTCACCCGACGGCAACCGCATCGTCTACGCCAAGCCGAGCATGGCGCCGCCGTGCTTCCCGCCGTTCTGCGGCGCGACCGGCGTCGACAGCGCGTCGCTCGAGATCCTCGGAAAGGACGCCGGCGGCAAGTGGGGCCCGCTCAAGACGCTGGTGCCGTTCGGCGGCAAGAACAACTTCTACCCGGCGTACTCGCCCGACGGATCGCTGGTCGCGTTCAACCAGTCGCCGGGCAACACCAACTCCTACGACAGCAAGGACGCGAAGGTGATGACGGTGACCGCCGACGGCGGCACGCCGGTCACGCTCGCGCGGGCGTCGCTCGGCGGCGACTCGTGGCCGAAGTGGACGCCGGTCGTGCAGAAGTACAAGGGCGGCCAGCTCCTGTGGATCACCTTCTCGAGCCGCCGGCAATACGGGCTGCGCCTCGAGGAGGGCAAGCAGGCGCAGATCTGGATGACCGCGATCGACCTCGCCAAGGCCAAGAGCGGCGCCGTCGGCAGCTACCCCGCGTTCTGGCTGCCGTTCCAGGACGTCGCGAGCGGCAACCACATCGCGCAGTGGGTCACCAAGGTCGAGCGCAAACCGTGCTCGATGGCCACCGAGTGCCTGGCGGGCGAGCAGTGCGTCAGCGGCGTCTGCCGCCCCGTGATCAAATAGGCGCGCCCAACCAGGCGCGCCCAACTAGGCGCGCGCGTCAGCGAGCGCCTAACCGACGAGAACGCGATCGTGAGTTGAGGCGCTCGCTGACGCGCGCGCCTGTTCATACGAGCCCGGTGGCGTAGGCGCTCGCTGACGCGCGCGCCTGTTCACGCCGCCTTCTTCCCCCAGTCGGTCTCGATGCAGTAGCGGAAGAGCGTCTCGAAGTATTCGTGCACCGGGCGCACCGAGATGCCGGTGCCCTCGAGGGCCCGCTTCGCGTTGCGCGTGTCGTAGCGGAGGCGGAGGTTGAGGTACGGCGTGTAGACGCGGGCGGTCGTGAGCTTGTGCTTGTACTTGCCGCCGGGGATGAGGTCGACGAGCGGGCGGAACCAGCCGAGCACGTACTCCGGCTTGACGAACAGGGGCTTTGCCACGCGAAAGAACTCGCTCGCGAGGTCGGTGAGCTCGCCGACCGTGGAGTCGCGATCGAGGCCCGCGGCGAGCGTGTAGCACTGCCCGACGCTGTCCTCTCGCTTGCGGATCGCGAGGATCGCGTCGACGACGTAGTCGCTCGGGACGACGTCGACCGGCGTCGCGCGACGCCCCGGCACCACCCGCGCGAACCCCTGCGCGTAGAGCTTGAGCGGCCAGTACAGCACCTTGAAGCTCGCGGTCCGCCCGGTCTGCGAGTCGCCGACGATGATGCTCGGCCGGAACATCGCGATCGGCTGCTCGGCGCGACGCGCGCGCACCAGCTTCTCGGCCTCCATCTTGGTCTGCTCGTAGGTGTTGCGAAACGACTGACCGACGTCGAGCTCGTCCTCGTAGGCGATGCCCTCGCGATCGCCGGCGACGTACGCGGTGCCGACGTAGTCGACGCGCGCCCGCGCCTGCTTCGCCAGGTCGAGCACGCGCCGGGTGCCCTCGAGGTTCACGTTGCGCGCCTCGGCGATCGGCAGCGTGAAGCTGACCGACGCCGCGCCGTGGATCACCGCCGACGTCGTCGACGCCACGCGGTCCCACGTCTTGTCGTCCATCCCGAGGCGGTCCTGCTCGATGTCGCCGCGCGCCGCCGTGACCCGCTTGCGCGAAGCGGCGGCCCGGTCGCGACCGACGAGGTCCTCGACCAGCTTGTCGCCGCGGCGCTGCGCGTCCGCGTCGTCCTTGCCGCGGATGAGGAGCGTGAGCGGCGTCTGCTCCTGGAGCAGGCGGAGGACGATCTCGCGACCGAGGAAGCCGGTGGCACCGGTGATGAGCGTCGACATGAGCCCATCATAGTATTTGCCGGCATCCCGGCAAATTGTTTTTGCGGGCGACAAAAAGCCGGGAGCCGCGACCGTGAGGGAGCGGGTTGCCCTTTCCTCGACAACCCGCTCGCTGACGCTCGCGGCCCCGGATTTCAGCGATCAGCCGAGCTTCTCGACTGCAGCCCTCGCGGCCGCGAGGCCCGCCTCGATCGTCTCCTCGCTCGTGGCGTAGCTGAAGCGGAGGTAGCCGGGGGCTCCGAAGGCGCTGCCGGGGACGGCGGCGCAGCCCGACTCCTCGAGGAGGTACTTGGCGATGTCGAGGTCGTTGGCGAGGCCCTGCTTGCCGAGCAGGGCGCGGAAGTCGGCGAACGCGTAGAACGCGCCCTCGGGGGTGCGGCACTTCACGCCGGGGATCGCGTTCAAACGCTCGACGATGAGGTTGCGGCGCGACTCGAAGCGCTTGCGCATGGCCTCGACGGGCTCCTGCGTGCCGGTCAGCGCGGCGACGGCGGCGGCCTGCGCGATGGCGGTGGCGTTGGTGGTCGACTGGCTCTGCACGATGTCGAGCACCTTGGCGACGTGCGGCGGGGTGATCGACCAGCCGATGCGCCAGCCGGTCATCGCGTAGGTCTTCGAGACGCCGTCGACGACGATGACTCGCTCCCTGGCGCGGGAGAGGGTGAGCGCCGACACGTGCTTGAACCCGTCGTAGACCAGCGAGGCGTAGATCTCGTCGACGATCAGCCAGGCGTCGGTGTCCGCCATGACCTCGCAGATCGCGCGCATCTCGGCCTCGGGATAGGCGCTGCCCGTGGGGTTCGAGGGCGTGCAGAGGATGACTGCCTTGGTGCGCGGCGAGAGCGCGTTCTTCAGCATGTTGGCGCTGACGCGGAAGCCGTCTTCTTCGCGGGTCTCGACGATCACCGGCTCGGCGCCGCACAGGCGGACCTGCTCGGGGTAGCTGACCCAATAGGGCGCGGGGATCACGACCTCGTCGCCCGGCTCGTAGAGCGCGAGGGCGAGGTTGAACAGCACGTGCTTGGCGCCGACGCCGACGACGATCTGCGACGGCTCGCACGGGACGCCGCGGCGGCGCACCGAGTCTTCGGCGATCGCCTTCTTCAGCTCGGGGGTGCCGCTGACGGCGGTGTAGCGGTGCGCGCCCTTGTCGATCGCCGCCTTTGCCGCCTCGCAGATGTGCGCGGGCGTGTTGAAGTCCGGCTCACCGACGCCGAACCCGTAGACGGTCTTGCCCTGGGCCTTGAGCGCCGCAGCGCGCGCGGAGACAGCGAGCGTGGCGCTCGGTTGAACGACTTCGAGGCGCTTGGCGAGCGTGGTCGACATGCCGCACTGCGTAAAGTGCGGTCAATCGGGGGTCAATGCGTGAGAACCACGGACTTCGGCGCGGTGGCCTGATCGCCGGTCGGGTCGTGAACGCCCGCGGCGTTCTTCACCTCGATCGCCGGCTTGGCCGGCTGGGCGCACTCGCCGGCGCAGGCGACCGCGTCGGTAGCCGTGGGCGACGGGAGCGGCTCGCCGCTCTTCTTGGCGAGCATCTCCTTCACGTCGTCGGGCAGCGAGGGGAGGTCGTTCGGATCGGTGCCCGGAGCGACGAGATAGATCTCGGTGGTGGGCGGGTAGAAGTCGTAGGTGGTCTCGACCCGGTCCGGCGCGCCGGACACGTATTTGATGGTGCGCGTGCGCCGCACCCGGTAGCCGCGGATGCCGCCCTGCTTCTTGATCGCGTGGCCGGGCTTGACCCACGGCTCCTCGTCGATCTTGCGGACGTACGGGAACGTGTCGACGACGTCGCGACCGAACACGACGTTCATCGGCTTGGCCTTGCCGAGCAGCTCGACGGTGAGGGCGTTGGCGCCGATCTTGGTGTGCACGACGACGGGGAACTCGTGCGGGTTCTTCACCTTGAGGTCGACCACGGGATAGACCACCGTCGAGTCGAGCCCCATGGTGATGTACGCGCTCGGGCGCGAGTGCGGCAGGCGCTCGAGGATGTCGAGCCCGCCGAAGAAGGCCGCGGCGTGGAACGTGGAGGCGACCTGGCAGGTGCCGCCGCCGAAGCCGGGGCGCATCTCTCCCTTGAAGATCTCCCACGCCATCTTGAAGCCGTTGGCCTCGCTCCGCTCGCCGACGACACCGTTGAACGAGACGAGCTCGCCGGGCTTGAGCACGAGGCCCTCGAGCTTCCCCGCGGCGATTTCGATGTTGATCGCGCGCGGAGCCTGATCGCCGCCGCGGCCGAAATGGGTCTCGAACGTGCCGACGACGGTGGAGATGTCGATCGCCTTCAACGTGGAGGCGAGCACCTTGGCGGGGGTGGCGCTGACGGCCAAATCGATGGGGTCGAGCGGAGAGGAGTGGTCCGACGCAGGGTCCCAGCGGAGCGCCCGGGTCGCGCGCTTCTCGAGCTCGGAGGCGAGCGTGACGACCGCGCCGTCGAGCTCGAGGCTGTGTCCCTCGTGATCGGGGACCACGCCGTGCGACGCGAGATCGAGCTTGGCGTTCTGCGCCGGCTCGTCGACGTCGCCCTTCAACCCGGCGGCCACGCTCTCGAGCGCCTCGGTGCGCAGCGTGATCGGGATCGCCACGTCGACGGCGCCGCGACGCGCGCGCATCGCCACGTCGAAGCGATGAGCGAGCGTGCCGTCCCGGCCGAGCGCGCGGATCGAGCGCGCGAGCTGCCAGGTGTCCGGTGCGTTGGCGACGTCGCGCAGCGCGACCTTGCGCTTGGACTTGCCGGCGAAGATCTCGACCTCGTGCGCGAGCGCCGCGTCGATCCGCTTGCCGAGATAGACCATCAGCTTGGCCTCGTCGGCGGCGACGTCGTCCGGCAGAGCGAAGCCCTCGACCCGCAGGCCGGGCAGCGCGCGATCCCGCGGCAACATCGACGCGCGCGCATACGCCGCGCTCCCCCCGAGGAGGGCGACGAGGGAGGCAGCTGCGATGGCGCGGTTGCGGGTCATGGCCAGAAGAACGCGCGCACCTCGGCGAGCGCTTCCAGTCGCACAGCATGCCGCGAGCCGCCGCGGAGGGACAAGCGAGCGCCGCCCCGTCCGGCGGGTTGTGGGCGAAGCGCCGACTTTGTGCTAATCGGAGCCCGCTTTTCCGGCGTCGTCTAATGGCAGGACAGCGGATTTTGATTCCGCTTATCGGGGTTCGAATCCCTGCGCCGGAACTCAGCCGGGGAACTCAGCCGTTCCGGGTCGCTTCGCGCTGCGGTATGACCGCTCCGTGAACGACCTCACGGTGCGGCGCAAAATTCAGCTCGGCGTCCTCGCATTGGTGCTGTCGCTGCTCGGCGCGTCGTTCGTCGCGGCCGGCGCTGCGTTGTCGCGCGAGGGCGCCGACTCGCTCCGCCCCCTCCGCGAGTCCGCCGCCGGGTTCGATCAGTTTCGCAAGACGGCCGGCGAGGCGATGTACGCCACGGTCAACGTCGCGACCGACGACGGCGACCTCGAGAACCTCCTGCAGAAGGGCGACGCGGCGGGCTTCGCCAAGGCGTTCGAGCGCCGCGCCGACGACGCCGACAAGGCCCTCGAGCTCGATCTGCTCGCGGTGCTCGATGGGCAGGGGCGCGTCGTGGCCTCGCGCGACGTGAACCCGGCCACCGCCGGTCAGCTCAAGGAGCTGCGCAGCTATCGCGACGCGCTCGGCGCGGCATCGGTGCCCGACGCGGTCGAGTACATCGGCAGCGAGCCCTATCAGCTCGCGGCCGAACCGTTCTACGCGCCGGGCGGCGAGCGCAACGCCAAGACCGCGATCGGCGTGATGCTGATCGGCCGAAAGCTCTCCACGCTGCTCCACAAACACGTGTCGAAGACGCCGGTCGACGACCTCACGCTCTCGGTCATGAAAGAGGGCCGCGTCCTCGCGTCCGAGGTGAAGGGCGAGTCGTGGGCGGCGATGGAGCAGGCGCTCCTCAACCGCGCCACGGGCACGGGCACCGGCAACACGACGTTGTTCGGCACGCCACACGACGTGCTCCTCCGCGACATCGACTCCTGCGGGGGGATCTGCACGCGGGTCGCGCAGATCGCGGTCTTCCGCTCGCGGGCGAACATCGAGGCCGAGCGCCGCAAGCGCCTGCTCGAGACCGGCGCGTACTTCGCGCTGATGGCGCTCGCCGCGCTCGGCGGCGGGTGGCTGCTCGCGCGCTGGATCACGCGACCGATCGAGCGCTACGTCGACGCGACCGCGGCCCTCGCCAAGGGCGGCGGCGACCTCACCCACCGGCTCGACGCCTCCACCGACGACGAGCTCGGGCGGCTCGCCGAGAACCTCAACGAGGTGTTCGCGCAGATCTCCCGCCTGGCCGCCGAGGTGAAAGCGCGCGCCACCGAGGTCGGGCAGTCGTCCGAGGAGATTCGCGGCGCGTCCCACGCCGTGCTCGAGGGCGCCGCCGAGCAAGCGGCGCGGCTCCAGTCGACGGGCGCCGCGACGACCGAGATGTCGGCGTCGATCCAGCAGGTCGCGACCTCGGCCGCCGACGCCAACGTCATCGCCAAGCGCTCGGGAGAGCAGGTCGAGGACGCCGTGCGGCGCATGGGTCAGATCCGCGAGGCCGTCGAGCGCGCCGCCCATCGCATGGCGCTCCTCGGCGAGACCGGCAAGCGCATCGGCACCATCGTCGACACCATCCACCAGATCGCCGACCAGACCTCGCTCCTCGCGCTCAACGCCGCGATCGAGGCCGCGCACGCCGGAGAGCACGGGCGCGGCTTCACGGTCGTGGCCGACGCCGTCGGACAGCTCGCCACGCGCGTCGATCGCAGCGCCAAGGAGATCGACGAGCTGATCGGACAGAGCCGCGCGCAAACCGAAGAGGCGCTCGAGGCCATGGCCGCCGGCAAGCGGGAGGTCGAGACCGGCACCCAGCTCATCGCCGAGTCGATCGACGGCATCCGCCGCGTGCTCAACGTCTTCGCCGACACGACGGCCGCCGTGAAGGAGCAGGCCGTGGCGTCCGACGAGATCGCGCGCAACATGGAGGCGGTCGGCCGGATCGCCCACGAGGTCCTCGTCTCGAGCAAACAGGCCGTCGCGCAGGGCGATCGCCTGACCAGCATCGCCGAGTCGCTGGAGCTGGCGGTCGGGGGATTCAAGGTGGACGAGGTCGCCGCCCCCCTCCCCTCGCAGCGCAATCCCAAGCTGCTCCGCGGCTGACGTAGCATAGGCGCGATGCCCGTCCCCACCCCGGGAATGTCGATCCCCCTCCCGCGGGGGGAGTCGTTCCAGGTCGGCCGCGTGCTCGGCACCGGCGGGATGGGCACGGTGGTCGAGGCGACCCACGCCCCGAGCGGGCGGCGCGTCGCGCTGAAGTTCCTCCACGACGATCTCCTCGGTCATCCAACGATCCCACAGCGGTTCGCGCGCGAGGTGGAGCTCGCGACGATGCTGCACACCGCGCACGTCGCGCGCACGTTCGGCCTCGAGCGCACGCCGCAGGGCACGCCGTTCATGATCATGGAGCTGCTCGACGGCCGCGATCTGAACTCGCTCCTGCGCGCCGAGGGGCGGTTGGCGCCGGCGCGCGCGACGCGCCTCATCTCGCAGGCCTGCGAGGCCCTCGAAGAGGCCCACGCGCGCGGCATCGTTCACCGCGACCTCAAGCCGGAGAACCTCTTCATCGGCAAGGGCTCCGACGGCAGCGACTGGGTGAAGGTCCTCGACTTCGGCATCTCCAAGGTCCTCGACGCGCCGAGCGGCCCCGCGCAGCCGAAGCTCACCAAGGTCGGCACCACCGTCGGCACGCCCGAGTACATGGCGCCCGAGCAGCTCCGCGGCGCCAACGATCTCGACGGCAGCGCCGACGTGTACTCGCTCGGCTGCGTCCTCTACGAGGCGTTGAGCGGGCGGCGGCCGTTCACCTCGCCGCGCTACGAGGAGCTGGTGCGGCTGATCTGCAGCACCGATCCCGCGCCGCTCGCCGAGCTGCGGAGCGATCTGCCGCGGGCCCTGTGCGCCATCGTCGCGCGGGCGATGGCGCGCGATCGCAAGGCGCGCATCCCAACGGCGCGCGCCCTCCGCGAAGCGCTGATCCCCTACGCGTCCACCCGCCGCGCCGAGGGCACGGTCGTGATGGAGCCGAACGGGCCGATCTCCATCCCCAACCCCTCCAACCCGCGTGTCTCGCCGATGCCGGTGAGCCAGCCGATCGCGCCGCCGCCCGCGAGGGTCGCCACCATCGATCAGACGATCGTCGACGACGGCGAGCCGCCCTCTCGCGGCTGGATCTTCATCGTGATCGGCGTCGTCGCGCTGCTCGTCGCGGGCGGCGTGCTTCTCTTCTTCGTGTTTCCGCACGTGTTGCACTGAATGGCCGACGACGACTTCGATCTCTTCGGGCTGTTCCTCGCGCTCGGCGAGGCACGGCTCCTCGAGGCCCGCGCCGCGCTCGCCGCCCACGATCGCGCACGACTCGCGGGAGCGCTCGTGCCGCTCGCCGTCGACGCGGCGCTGCTCGGGGCGGAGGGCGTGTCGACGCTGGCGCGCGCGATCGTCGACGCCGAGGGAGATACGACGAGCGCGCTCGAGGCGCTGGCGCGCGCGGTCGCCTCGCTCGGTCAGGGGGACGCCTCGGGCGCGCGGGCCGACGAGGCCGAGCTCGTGGCCATCGCGCGGGGGCTCGAGGGGCAACCGCGGGCTGACGCCCGCGGCTCCGTCGCGAGCTCGGGGGCTCTGGATGACACCGCGTGGATCCCCGCGTTGCCGGAGGAGCTGATCGGCGCGTTCCTCGACGAGTGCCACGAGCGAATCGAGGGGCTGTCGACCAAGCTCCTCGACCTCGAGCAAGAGGGCGTCGACGCCGCGGGCGGCGAGGGCATCCGCGCGCTCTTTCGCGATCTGCACACGCTCAAGGGCTCTTCGGGCTTCGCCGGGCTCACCCGGATGAACCGCCTGGCCCACGCCGCCGAGGATCTGGTGGCGCGCGTACGCGACGGCACTGCGCCCTGCGACCGCGCCACGATCGACGTGCTGCTCGCCACCGTCGACCGCTTTCGCGCGATCGTCGACCGCGCCGCGGCCCGCGCGCCGATCGACGTCGAGGTCGACGACGTCATCGCGCGCATTCGCGATCCGCGGGCCCGGGCGGCGCCGAGCAAGAGCGTGCTGCCGAGCGCCGAGCTCGCGCGACCGGCCGCGCCACCGGTCGCGACGTTGCGCGTCGAGTTCGAGCGCGTCGACCAGCTGCAGAACTTCGTGAACGAGCTGGTCCTCGCGCGCACCCGGCTCGTGCGCGCCACGGTCGGTCACGTCGGTCTCGGGCGCGAGCTCGCGCGCATCAAGCGTCACCTCTCCGAGCTGGTGACGCCCGAACGCGAGGGCGCCGCGGCGCTGACGGCGATCGTCGAGGAGCTCGGGCGCACCGAGCGGGTCGTCGACGAGGAGAGCATCGAGGTCGAGGGCTCGCTCGGCTCACTCGGCGCGGCGCTCGCGCAGCTCCGCGATCGGGTGATGCGCCTGCGGATGGTGCCGATCGCCCGCTTGTTCACCAAGCACCAACGCACGCTGCGCGAGCTCGGACAGTCGCTCGGCAAGAAGGTGCGGCTCGAGCTCCGCGGCCAGGAGACCGAGCTCGACAAGGTGCTCGTCGAGCAGCTCGAGGATCCGTTGATCCATCTCGTGCGCAACGCCATCGATCACGGCATCGAGGCGCCCGCCGCGCGCGTGGCCGCCGGCAAGCCCGAGGTGGGGACGCTGCTGCTCCGCGCGTCGCAGCAGGGCGGCGCGATCGTCATCGAGATCGCGGACGACGGTGCGGGCATCGATCCCGCGCGCATGCGCGCGAAGGCCGTGGAGAAGGGCGTCATCGACGCCCACGAGGCCGCCGCGCTCGACGACCGTGGCGCGCTCGACCTGATCTTCCGCGCCGGCTTCTCCACGGCGGCCACGGTGAGCGACGTGTCCGGGCGCGGCGTCGGCATGGACGTCGTCCGCGACGCGATCGAGCGGTTGAAGGGCGCCATCGACATTCGCAGCGAGGTCGGTCGCGGCACGAGCTTCGAGCTGCGCCTGCCGCTGACGCTCGCGGTGGCGCAGGTGCTCCTCGTGCGAGTCTCGGGCGAGGACGTGGCGCTCCCCATCGACGCGATCGCGCGCAGCGTCTCGGCCACCGGCGGGGATGCCGTGATCGAGGACATCGGCGGTCGCCCGTGCTTGGTCGAGACGCTCGACGAGCACGTGCGGCGCGTTCCAATTGTCGATCTCGGCGCCGCGCTCGGGCTCGAGGAGCGCGCCGGCGACGCGCGCGCCGTCGGGGGCAGCGGGCGGCGCGGCGGACAGCTCGTCGTCCTCGACGCGCCGATCGCGTCGGTCGAGGCCGTCGCGTTCGAGTGCGACGCGCTCCTCGGGAGGCACGACGTGGTGGTCAAGCCGCTCGGACCGTTGCTGGTCAACGCGCCGCTCGTCGCCGGCGCGTCGCTGCTCGGCGATCGGGTGGTGCTGCTCCTCGACGTCGCCGCGATCACCCGGCGAGGGCTTTCGGCGAGCGCGCCGGTGCGGCTCGCGGCCGTCGCCCGCGGCGCCCGCAAGCGCGTGCTCGTGGCCGAGGACGCCGATCTGGTGCGCGAGGCGCTGAGGCACGCGCTCGAGGGCGCGGGCTACGAGGTCGTGGTCGCGCGCGACGGCGTCGAGGCGCTCGAGCGCGCCCGGGCCGCCCAGTTCGACCTCATCACCACCGACGTGATGATGCCCCGCCTCGACGGCTATGGGCTCACGCGCGCGCTCCGCAAGAGCGCCGAGCACGCGCGCACCCCGATCGTGATGGTGAGCTCGCGCGATCAACGCGTGGATGTGCTGCGCGGCTACGACGCCGGGGTCAACGCGTACGTGGCCAAGCCCGCCGACGTCCACGCGCTGCTCAAGACCATCGAAGAGCTCCTCGCGAGGGCCTGACACGCCCGTGTCCGCACGACCACGCGGACCGGAGGCCTCGGCCATTCCTTCGCCGGTGTTTTCGCGGTAGGAGCTGCGGCCCGTACCTAGCAAGCAACTTGGCCCATGACCCGCACGCCCGTTAGCCGAAGGACGATGTCGAACCCGGCCGCGGATCGGGCCTCTTCGGTTAATTCGGTAAATTCCGAGCGCTCCATCCGGGTGCTCAAGCCGCGGCGCGCAGCGCCGGAGGCCGCCGTTCGGCCCACCCGCGCCGAGATCGATCTCGCCGCGCTCCGCCACAACCTGCGCGCGCTCAAGCGGGTCGCCGGCGACGCGCGCGTGTGGTCGGTGCTCAAGGCCGACGGCTACGGCCACGGCGCGCCCGCGGTCGCGCGCACGCTCGAGCGCGCCGGCATCGACGGCGTCGCGGTCGCCCTCCTCGAAGAGGCGATCGAGCTGCGCGACGCCGGCATCCGCGCTCCCATCCTCGTGATGGGCGGCTACTACGGCGACGCCTACGAGGAGCTCCTCGCCCACGACCTCGTCCCCGTCGTCTACCACGAGGGTCACTTCGACGCGCTCGCCCGCGCGACGCGCACGCGCGGCGTCTCCGACCGCGTGCTCGTCCACGTCAAGATCGACACCGGCATGGGTCGCCTCGGCGTCGCCCCCGAGCAGCTCGCAAGTCTCCTCGAGTACGCGGCGGCGTTCCCCCAGATCAAGATCGACGGGCTGATGACTCACCTCGCCTGCGCCGACGTCGCGGGCGAAGAGGGCGCGCAGTCGATCCGCGCGCAGCTCGCCGAGTTCGCGCGCGCACGTGCGACGGCCGCCGCGCACGGCATCACGCCGCGCTACGTGCACGCCGCGAACACCGCTGGCCTCCTGCGCGCCTCGGTCGACGCCAAGCTCGACGCGGTCCGCCCCGGCATCGCGCTGTTCGGCGTCGCCCCCGGCGCCGCCGAGGACCGCGTCGCGATCGAGCTCCGCCAAACGCTCAAGCTCCGCAGCGAGATCGTCGCGCTCCGCACCGTCGAGGCCGGCGCCGGCATCGGCTATGGCTCCACCTGGCGCGCCGCGCGCAAGTCGGTCATCGCCACCGTCCCCGTCGGCTACGCCGACGGCCTCCCCCGCTCCATCTCCGAGCGCCGCGCGGCCTCCGCCATGCTCGTCCGCGGCAAGCGCGCGCCGATCGTCGGCGTGCTCTCGATGGACCTGGCCACGATCGACGTCACCGACATCGCCGGCGCGCGCCTGCGCGACGAGGTCGTCGCGCTCGGCACCCAGCGCGGCCCGCACGGCGAGGACACCATCCGCGTCGAAGATCTCGCCCGCGACGCCGGCCTCATCCCCTGGGACGTGATGACGTCCATCTCCCGCCGCGTGCCGCGCTTCTACCGCGAGCCCTGATCGCCATTCGCCGCCGTGCGGCACTTCTCGGCGTGCGGTGCCTATCCGCGGGCAACGCGTTCTGGAGCCGCACGTTGCTCATGGCTTGCATGACGCCAGCGGCCTATGCTCGGCGCAACAGGGAGGTGCGAGATGCGTCGATGGGTATTCGCCTGCGCGGTGGTTTGTGCGGTGGGGTCTGCGAAGCCGAGCCAAGCGGCCAGGATGTTGTTCTCGGAGAACTGGCAATCCGGCGCCTCGGCATGGCGCACCACCGACGCCGCGGGCATCACGCTCACCACCGACGCGGCGATCTGCTCCTCGACCTTTCAGCGTGAGACCGTGCTTGCGAGCGGTGGCCGTGCCTTCACGGTCAGTCCGATCCCGGTCGTGGGTGGCACCACGCACTGCCTCACCGCGTGGGTGCGCGGCTCGGCGGGCACCCAGCCGTTCATCGGAATCAACCTGTCCAACGCGGCCGGCGCGCTCGGCACCGAACATTGGTTGATGGGCGCTTCCGGCTACCCCAACGGCTACGGCGGCGCCGTCACCGCGGTCACGACCGATGGCGTGTGGCATTGGCTCAGCGCCTCGTTCCCTCTCGAGGCGGGCGCGACCCACCTGCTGATCAAGAACGAGCTCTTCGTCGGCGGAGCCGCGGGTTCGGCAGACTTCGACGACATCCGTCTCTACGACGGCGCGTGTCCGGTGGGCCCCGAGGGTGCGGCCCACGTCGCCTGCTCGGGAACGACACCGGCGTGCACGACCGACGGTCGTTGCGTCGAGTGCATCGCCGACGCGACCTGCCCCACCGCCAAACCGCGGTGTTCGGCGGTCAACGTTTGCGTCGAGTGCACCTCGACCGCCGACTGCAAGACCGCCGCGAAGCCCGCGTGCGATCTGAGCGTGGGCGCGTGCCGCGCGTGCGCGAGCGACGCCGAGTGCACGACCGCTCCGAACCTCAAGTGCCACACCGCGGTCACACCCGCAGCGTGCGTCGAGTGTTTGACGGATCCGGACTGCGGCGCCGGACGCGCGTGCGACCTCGCGACGCACACCTGTGCCACCGCCTCGGCCGACGCCGGGAGCGACACCGCAGCCGACACCGCCGCGGACACCGCGACCGCGGACACCGGCGTCGCAGCCGACACCGCGGTGATCGACGCGCCCGCAGAGGTCGCGACGGACACCGCGGTCGCCGACAGTGCGGCCGGGGATGGCGCGGTCGCGGACACCGCGGTCGCCGACACCGCGGTCGCCGACACGACGGTCGCCGACACGACGGTCGCCGACACCACGGTTCCGGACTCCATGGCGACCGACAGCGGCGAAGCGGACACCGCGACCGCGGACTCCGCGACGGTCGAGGACTCCTCGACCACGACCGACACTTCCGCCGTGGTCGATTCGGCATCGCCCGATCCGTCGGCCCCGGGCGAGACGGCGACGGACGGCGGTTGCGGATGCGACGTGCCGCGCTCGTCGTCGCCGCGAACGGCGCTGTTCTCGATCGCAGCGCTCGCGCTCCTCGCGATGCGGCGCCGCCGTCGGTAGGACGCGCGCGACGGTGCCGCCGATCAGCCGGGAGCGTCAGCGACCGGCTAATCGTCCTCGTGCGGCGTCAGCGACGAGCAGCTGTTCCGGCCGCTCTTGCTGTTGCGATTGCAGGTGTAGAAGGACTTCACGTTGCAGCCCGTCAGGAAGAACAGGTTGCTCGTGGCGTCCCATTTCTTCTTGGACTCGTCCTGGTTCTTCTTCCAGATCGCGAGACGCGCCGGGTCCTTCGCGATATCGCTGGGTGGCTTTGACCTTCCGAAGGTCAGCTCGTGTACGGAGAGATCGGTGCGCCTGGTGACGGTGATTCCGTCGAGCGGGCAACTGTGATCGCGCGAGAACGTCTCGCGCGCAGTGGTCTCGAGGCTGGTGCAACCCACGAGGATCCAGACAGAGACCAGCAAGAGCAGCTTTTCCACGTTCACAACTCTAGAGCCAATGCGGGGTGAGCGACTCGCTGCTTACAGCTTTGCCGCCCAAACGCCTGCCGAGCCAAGGGTGCCACGAGACTTGGTCTACCGATTGCGGACACGGCGGCAGCACAGCCCCCGCTCGCGAACCGGACAGCATCGACTCCAGAGCGCTCTAGCGGCGGCGGCGGGTGGCGAGGGCGGCGAGCGCAAGGGGCAGCAGCCAAGCCGCGTTCGGCGCATGGGAGGGAGTGCGGCAGCCGCAGCCGCCGCCCGCTTCGGTGCCCGCGTCGTCGGGGTTGGCTCCGTTGCCGCCCGCGTTGGCGGTGACGCGGATGGTGAGCTTGGGGGCGAGCGGATCGTTGGACTCGAGGATCAACGTGGTGTCGATCGGCCCCGGGTCCTTGGGGGTGACCGAGGCGCGGATCGCGTCGGAGGAGCCGCCGGGGATCACGACGCGCTTGGTGTCGATCGTGAGCACGTCGGTCGAGCTGCTCGCGTCGATCACCAGCTTGGCCTCGCCGGTGTCGAACGCGGTGACCAGCACCGACGTGGGCTGACCGACGGGGATGGTGCCGAGATCGATCGGGTTGGGGCGGGCCTCGATGCGCGGGAGCGGGAAGTGAACGCTGACCGGGTCGAAGTCCCACGCCTTCTTCGTCGCGGGGATCGGCACCGGGAGGTCGACGAGCTCGAGGTCGAACTTCTTGCCGAGGATCTCGAAGTAGAAACCGGGGATGAAGTGCAGCGTGATCTGGCGCGTGAGCTCGCCGTGGATGAAGAGCGAGGTGTCGAGGGCGGGCGCCGAGGACATGAGCACGCGCGTGAAGGGGGTCGTGGAGTCGACCCACGGGATCGTGCCCGCCGCGGTGAGCTCGTCGAAGCCGATGCGCAGCGTGCTGTACTCGGCGAAGAACTGGCCCTGCCCCTCGAGCTGGAAGCCGCCCTCGATGCCGGGGATCGGGATGATGGCGTCGGTGAGCGGGACCTTCCACAGCTCCATCTGCGCGGTCTTGCCGGAGGTCTGCGGGGGAAGCGGCATGCCCTTCCACGCCCACGGATCGAACTTCACCTGCGACACCGAGGCGAGATCGACCTTGGGGACGCCGGGGATGTCGCCCTCCCATTTGTAGTCCTTGCCCGCGACGTTGACCTTGAAGCGGGCCATCGCCTTGACGACGACGCCGTCGTCGATCGCGAGGAGGCCCGAGCCGCGCATGCCGTCGGGGCGCAGACGAATCGGGTCGGGCCAGTGCGCGTCGATGCTGCCGCTCATGTCGACGCGGGTGCGGCCGTGGAGGTAGGCGAGGAGGCGGATCTGCACCGCGCCGGACGACGGGATCCAGCCCGTGTCGTAGTCGAAGTCGCCGGCGATCTTCTCGCTCTTGCTGACCGTGAAGTTGCCGCGCTGGCACTTGAAGTCGAGCTCGGTGCACTGCGTGGCGTTGACCACGCCGGTGGTGGGCATCGGCGGCGGCAGCGCGTCGGCGCCCGCGTCGTCGGCGGCGGCCGGCAGGGTGACGAGGGCGACCGCGGGGACCAGGGCGAGCAGGGCACTGCGCATGGGACTTTCGCGAATCCTACAATGGGGGCACGATCGGGGCGAACGTGGAAGCAACTCTCTCCTCCCGAGACCTCGACGCCGAAGCCTGGAACCTGGCGCGGTTCGACCCGCGCGAGCTCGATCCGGCCCGCGGTCATGTCGAGAGCACCTTCATCAAGCTCAACGACCCGCACGGGCCGCGGGCGCTGTGGGTGAAGATGACGATCTTTGCCCCGACCGAGAAGACGAGCGGCGGCCCTCCCCACGAGCGCGGCCGGACGGTCGCCGAGGCGTGGGCGATCGCGTTCGACCGCACGCGCGAGGACGGGCCCACCGAGAGCTACCGCGACGGACGCGGCGCGCTCGTCCCCGGCGGACCGGCGCGGCACGTCGCCGCGAAGCAGACGGTCCCGGTGGAGCAGGCGTTCGTCACGCGCACCCGGCCCTTCCGGCTCGCGGTCGCCGGGGTCGAGTTCGACGGCGAGCGCCTCCGCGGCGAGGTGCTGCACGGTCACGCGCGCATCGCGTTCGACCTCGAGCTTCGCGCGCGGGATCCCGCGCCGTTCGTGCCGTTTCCGGTGCCGGCGATGTATCGGGGCGCGTTCCCCAAGAGCAAGCTCGTGTCGCCGATCTTCGACGCGCGCGCGACCGGCGAGGTGATCGTCGAGGGCAGCGGCCCGAAGCGAACCTGGGACGTGCGCGACTGGCCGGCGATGGAGGGCCACAACTGGGGGCGCGGACACGCCGACCTCTACGCGTGGGCCCACGTCAACTGCTGGAACGAGAGCGAGGGACGCGACGTCGTGTTCGAGGGCTTCTCCGGTCGGGTGAAGATCGGGCGCGTCACGACGCCGCTCATCACCATCGTCGGGTTGCGCCACCGCGGCGTGCGCTACGAGGCGCGGCTCCCCGGCGAGCTGCTCCGCGCGCGCGGCCGCATCGAGCGGCTCCGCAAGTGGTCGTTCGGGGCCAAGCAGGCCGACGCCACGATCGAGGGCGAGCTCGAGCTCCGCGACGACGACACGGTCGGCCTCTACTACCCGAACCCGACCGGCGAGATGACCTACTGCCTGAACTCGAAGATCGCGCGGGCCGCCCTCCGGTTCACGCCCCGCGGACGCGCGCCGATCCACCTCACGAGCGAGGCCGCCGCGCTCGAGATCGGCACGCACGACGCGTCGCACGGCATTCGGATGTACGTGTGAGCTGGAGCCGCCGTCACAAGCTGACGTTGGTGCTCGGCGTGGCGCTGTGGCTCTGCGGCGCGGCGCTCACGCCGGGCGAGATGCGCGCCGCGAAGCGCAAGGAGCCGATCCGCGCGCGCACGGCGATCGCGTTGCTCGCGTACCTCGGGGGCGCGGTGTTCACCCTCGCGGGACTTCCGCGCCGCCCGCCCTACGAGCTGCCGAGCCGGTGATCACTTCTTCTTCGGCTTGCCCTTGGGCGCCGGATGCGGGGCCGGCGGAGGGGGCGGAGGAGGAGGAGGCGCGGACGCAGAGGCCGACGCGGAGCCCGACGCGGGGGGCGATGCAGAGGCCTTCGGCGCGGGGGCGCTCGCGGCCTTCGTCTCCTCGTCGGTCGGCCAACGGCCGCGCGTCTTCCAGTAGGTCCAGCGCGCGATCACGTCGATGTCCGCGGCGATGTCGGTGTCCTTGAACGCCGGCATGTGGCCCTTGTACTTCTTGTCCGACGCCTCTGGCTTGTAGGTGTCGCCCGCGGCCGGGTCGGCGATCTGCGAACGGAGCCAGCGGTACGAGCCCCAGGCGGTGAGGTCGGGCGCGAGATCGCTGTCGTCGCCGCCCTTGTCGCCGAGCTTGTGACAGCCGCTGCACCAATCGCCGAAGACCTCCTCGCCGCGCGCGTTCTTCTCACCGGCGGTGAACGCGGAGACGGCCTTGATGTCGGCGTCGGGCATCGGCTTGAAGTCGGCCTCTTTGCCGGGCGGCGGCTTGATCGCGGACGGCATCTCGCCCTTGAACGGCCCGCGACCGAAGCGGTGCGGCGCGTCGGGATCGCGCACGGTCTCCTCGACCCACGCGGCGGTGCCCCACCCCTTGAGATCGGGTGCGCCCTTCTTCGCTTTGGGGTCGATCTTCCCGTCGAGCGTGTGACAGGTCGCGCACTCCTTCTTCCAGATCTCCTCGGCGCGAAGCACCGGATCGCGCGCGAGCATCTCGAGCGGGCCGTCGGGCGGCACGCCCTTCTTCGCGAGCTCGATCGCGACCCTGGCGCGCTCCTCGGACAGCGCGAGCGCCTTCTGGAACTTCTCGTCGCGCGCGTCGGCGCGCTTCGCCATGGCGACGAGGGCGACGGTGCCGAGGAAGCCGAGGAAGAGCGGGGCGACGATCGGCATCCGGGCGCGGAGCGAGTTGTCGGGCTTGCGGTCGAGGAACGGGAGCGCCGCGAGGAAGCCGACGGCGATGCCGGGGATGACCATGGTGGCGATCATCTCGAGCTTGCCGGGCATCATCTTGCGCAGCTGGTAGAGCGGCGCGAGGTACCACTCGGGGCGCGCGGGGTAGTCGCTCACCGGATCGGCCGGCGCGTCGAGAGGGGCGCCGAGCTTCACCGCGAGCCCGATGACGACGGCGACCACCGCGAGCGAGACCAGCGCGTCGAACATCAGCTGCTTGCTGCGGCGATCGACGCGCGCGGGATCGCCGGGCGCGAAGCCGTGACGGCGCCGAAGGTACGCGTGACCGGCGATGACGACGATCGCGAGGAGCGGGAGCGCCGCGACGTGCAGCGCGTAGAGCCGGGTGAGCGTGAGGTGACCGGCCTGCGTGCCGCCCTGCGCGAGGCGACCGAGGAGCGAGCCGATCACCGGCGTCTGCCCCGCCACGTTGATCTCGACCTGCAGCGCCCAGTACGCGGCCTGGTCCCACATCAGGCGGCTGCCGGTGATCGCGAAGCCGAGCATGAGGCCAAAGAGCAGGAGCCCGAGCCACCACACCACGTCGCGGGTGCCCTTGTAGGCGCCCGCGACCGCGGTGCGCGCGAGATGGAGACCGGTGAGCGCGACGATCGCGTTGGAGCCGAAGTAGTGGATGCCGCGGACAAGCCACCCGAGCGGCATCATGAACTGGATGTAATGGACCGACGCCCACGCGGTCTGACTCGACGGCGCGTAGGCCGTCATCAGCACGAGGCCGGTGATCGCCTCGACGGCGATGAGGGTGAGCAGCGCGCTCCCGATGGCCAGGCTCCAGCGCGCGCCGCCGACGATCTTCTCGTCGAGGAAGTCCTTGAGGACCGCGCGGTGGCCGAAGCGCTCGTCGAGCGCGTCCCACAAGCTCTTGCGCTCGCTCATCCGACCTCTTCGCGGCTCTCGGTGCCGATGCGAAAGCGCTTGAAGGTGACCGTGAGCGTGCCGTCGGCGGCGATCTCGACGGGGAGCGGATCCATGTCCCGCGGCGATGGGCCCTCCCCGCGCTTGCCGCTCAATTCGAAGTTGGAGTCGTGGCACGGGCAGTTGTATCCCGTGGGCTTGCCCGCGCCGTCCGCCACCACGTCGATCGCGCACCCGAGGTGCGGGCACGTCACGTTCAGCGCGCGCACCTCGCGGTCGGCCGTCCGCTCGAGCCACACCGAGCCGAGCTTGCGCCTGGGCGCGCGCGTCCAGGCGTCGACCTGGTCGCCGACGATCGCGAACTTCTTGGGGACGCCGACGTCGAGATCGTCGAGCTTGCCCACCACGAAGCGCAGGCCGCCGGAGCCGGCCGCCATCGCGGGTGCACCGACGAAGCCGAGCGCGGGCGCTCCGACCGCGCCGGCGATGACGCAGCCCCCTGCCGCGGCGACCGCGAGAAACGTCCTGCGCCCGGGCTCCGTGTCGTCACCTGCCATGGGGTCGAGGGTACCGGGCGGCAGCGCTCAGGTGACTTTTTTCCGCAACGCAGGCGGTCGGGGAGGAGTCCAAGCGACCCGAGTCGGAATGATGACGCGATGGGTATCGCTCTTGCCAGCGCTCGCCTGCGCATCGTTCCTGCTCGGTTGTCCGGCCACGCTCCCCGCGGGCGCCACCGCGCTCGACAAGATCACGATCGACGGGACCGACCAGGTCGACGCCACAGACCTCCGGGGCGCGATCGCGAGCGAGCCGACGACCAAATTGCTCGGGATCACGCGCCTATGGTGGGTCGACTACGGGCTCTACGATCCGATCACCCTCGAGAAGGATCTGCAGCGCATCGAGCGCTACTACCAGGCGCGCGGCTTCTACGAGGCCCGCGCGCGCGCCGGCCGCGTGCTGCGCAAGGATGACCGGTCGGTCCGCGTGCAGATCGTCGTCGAGGAGGGACCGCCGGTGCGCCTCGCCCGGGTGCAGGTCACCGGGCTCGGCAACCTGCCCGAGACGGTGCGGCGTCGATTCAGCGCAGCGTGGAAGCTCGCCCCCGGCGAGCACTTCGACGAAGAGCTCTATCGCGCGAGCGGCGCCGCCGTGGAGCAGGCGCTCACCGACGAGGGCTACGCCCACGCGGCGGTGACCATCGGCGCCGACATCGACCTCGTCAAGCACGAGGCCGTGGTGCACGCGGAGGTCCGCCCCGGCCCCCAGTGCAGGTTCGGCAAGATCACCCTCACCGGCCTCCGCGAGCTCGACGAGTCGTGGGTGCGGCGCATCCTCGCGATCGCGCCCGGTGACGAATACTCCACGCGCACCATGCGCGCGGCGCAGAACGCGCTGTTCGATCTCGGCACGTTCGACACCGTCGACTTCGAGCCCGATCTCACCGACGCGAACGCGACGGTGATCCCTGTGAAGGTCGCGCTCACCGAGACGAAGCTCCGCCGGGTCAAGGCCGGGCCCGGGGTCCTCATCGATCCGCTCCGCAACGACGTGCACGTCACGGTCGGTTGGGAGCACCGCAACTTCCTCGGCGGCCTCCGCAACTTCCGCGTCGAGCTGCGCCCGATGCTCATCACCCGCGGCGGCTTCTTCGCGTTCGGGGCGGTGCGGCCCGGCGTGCTCGCGAGCACCGAGCTGCGCCAGCCCGGGTTCCTCGAGTCGCGCTTGGCCGGCGTCGTCGGCGTGAGCGGCGGCCTCTTGCCCGATCCGGTCAACGAGTACCGCGTCACCACCGCGATGGGCACCGTCGGCGTCGATCGCCGCTTCGCCGGGATCGTCTACGGCGGCCTGTTCTACCGAAAGGCGTTCCAGATCGCCGCTCCGTACGCCGGGTTCGAGCTGCCGCCCAACGCGTTCAACTCGACGCTCGGGTACCTCGAGCTGCTGACCACCATCGACGCGCGCGACGATCTGCTCAAGCCGACCACGGGCTACTTCGCGACGCTCTCGTTCCAGTACGGGATGGCCGCCAAGGCGATCGGCGGCGACTTCGGCGACCTTCGCATCCAGCCCGAGATCCGCATGTACGGCTCCCTCGCCAAGGGCTTGATCCTCGCGTTTCGGTTCACAACCGGCTTCCTCTTGCCGCACAGCTACGACGTCCGCGAACCGAAGAAGAAGACGCCGCGACCGACCAACCCGAGCGAGTCGATCTACGTCGACGAGGTTCGCACCCGCGACGATCCGTTCGACAAGACCGGCGCGACGCCGGCGTGGCGCGCGTTCTACTCCGGCGGCGCGATCGGCAACCGCGGCTACCCGACGCGGTCGGTCGGGCTCCGCGACTGCCAGGTCGACCTCGTCAACGGCGTGCTCACGCCGATCGAGCGCGATCAGGAGTGCTCCGTCGTCGTCGGCGGCGCGTCGATGTGGGAGAGCTCGTTGGAGCTGCGCTTCGACATCGGCGGGCCGATCTCCGGCGTGCTGTTCATGGACGCGAGCGATATCTCCCGACGACGGTTCGACCTTCGCCTCGACTACCCGCACCTGTCGGTGGGCCCCGGCCTCCGCTACATGACGCCGGTCGGGCCGGTGCGCATGGACTTCGGCTATCGGCTGCCGTTCGCGCAACGCATCGGCGGCTCGCTCGATCCGCGCGAGGAGCCGCGGCCCTTCAATCTGGGCATCAAGGGGCCGTACGCGCTGCACCTCAGCGTCGGCGAAGCGTTCTAGCGCGGCCCGCCGCTTGCTGGAGCAAGCGGCGTGAGCGCGTCTTCGCCGGGGTTTCCGGGCCAATCCCTGCGGCGATCGCATCCCGACCTCGACTCCCTCGAATCACGCCCGTCGATGCGCTCCACACCACCGGCTCCTCCGAGCACGACGCCACCACAGCCGGAGCCACCGAGGAGGCGCGGACGCGCCGCCCGCTACGCGCTCGGGCTCGCGGCTGGGTTGGGCTTGTCGACGGTGTTTGTGTCGTCATTCGTGACGGCGCTGCTCCTCCACCTCAACGTGCCCGCGGCGCGCCGGGCCGTCGCGGCGCTCGCCAGCGACGCGGCGTCGAGGGAGCTCCGCGGCCGCGTCGACATCGTCTCGATCGACAAGATCTCACCGCGCGCGCTCGAGATCGGCGAGCTCACGCTCCGCGATCCGAGCGGCCGCCCGGTGCTGTCGGTGTACGGCGCCCGGGCTCGCTACAACGTGAGCTCCATCGCGCGGGCGCTCCTCGGCCGGACGACGGTGGTGATCGATTCCGCGACCATCGAGCGGATCAACGTCGCGCTGATCCCCAACAGCGAGGGCGCACCGACGCTGCTCGACGCGGTCGCCGCGAGCGCGCCGATGCCCGCGAAGGGGCCGGGCGAGAAGACGCCGTCGACGCTGCGCCTGTCGATCGCCACGATCGACGTCGGTGCGATCCACGTGTTCGGCGAGGCGGGTGGCCGATGGATCGACGCCCACGGCGAGGTCGAGAAGCTCTCGGTCGCGCTCGCGCCCGACGCGACCACGCTCACCGCGCCGCGCATCTCCGTCCACGTCGCGCCGATCGCGGGCGCCCTCCCCTCGTCCATCGCCATCGACGTCGACGGCGCGCTCCGGATGCCCACCCACGCCGCCGAGGGCGATCTACCCGTGCTCGTCGATCGGCTGCGGATCCGCGTGGCCACCTCGGGCGCGCGGGCCACGATCACCGCGACCAGCGACGAGCGCACCTACCACGCGCGAATCGAAGCGCCCGAGCTCACGCCGGCGGCGCTCGCGGCGTTCACCGGCGGCCTCCCTCCCCTGCCCGTCCCGCTCTCCCTCGCGGCGGACCTGTCCGGCACCCTGCAGTACGCGGAGGTCCACGGCGGCGCGACGCTCGGCCACGGAACCGTGTGGCTCGACGCGCGCACCGACCTCACAGCGCTCAACACGGACGCCGCGCTCTCCCTGCGCGGGTTCGACCCGACGCTGTTCGGTGGACCGTCGCTCTCGGTCTCCACCGAGCTCGTGGCGCACGCGCGCACGACCGAGCGCGGGACCGAGCTGACGCTCGGCGGCGAGGGCTCGACCGCGCTCGCCGGCCGGGCGGGCACGCTGCACGTCGACGCGCGCGCGCTGATCAGGCCCGACAGGGCGCTCGAGGCGACGGGCTCCCTCCACGCGGGTCTCGGTCGCGCGACGGCCGACGTGGGCTTCCACATCGAGCAGCACGGCAGCGACGGCACCGCGCACGCGACGGTCGCCGCGAGCGTCCCCGCGGTGGAGGAGCTGCACACGCTCCATCGGCAGCCGCTCAAGGGGCGGGTCGATCTCGAGGGCGCGGTCGACGTCGACCTCGGCAAGCAGACCTTCGCCCTCACCGCGCGCGCGCACGCGCTCGGTCTCCACCACCCGTCCGTCGCGATGCCGGACGGCGCCGTCGCGCTGCAGGCCGAGGGCACCGTCGCCGAGCCGAAGTTCGTGGCCGCGGTCGCCGCGCATCAACTCGTGCTCTCGCCGGGAGACAAGAACCCCTTCCGCCTCCACGACGTCGACGTGCGGGTCGCGGGCACCCCGAAGCTCGTCGCGGTGACCGGCAAGCTCTCGACCGACGCCGGTCAGCACCTCGCGCTCTCGACCCACCTCACGCCGACGGCGACCGGCGCGCGCGTCGTCGGCACCAAGCTCCACGTCGATCGGGGCGCGTTCGTCGCGGAGCTCGAGGTCAAAGAGGTCACGCTCAGCGGCGGCGCGCTCGCGGTGTCCGGGCTCCGCATGTCGTCGACGGCGGGCGGCCTCCGGCTCGACGCCGCCTACGATCCGAAGCGGCATAAAATCACGCTCAACGCCGCGTCGACGCCGCTCGATCTCGCTCAGCTGATGCACGGCGCCGGGCTCGAAGATCTCGGGATTCGCGGCACGCTGAAGCTCGAGAGTCGGCTCGCCACGATCGCGCGGAAGAACCTCGTCGACGGGAGCGAGACCGGGATCCTCCGACTGGCCGACGACGCGCCGCGCGCGCCGAAGGTTCCGACGGCGGCCACGCCGTACCTGACCGGTCACCTCGCGCTCGATCTCGACAACGGCTCGCTGCCGAGCGTCGGCGACGTCAGCGCCCACATCGACGTCGACGTCGAGGATCGGCTCGTCCTCGGCGACGTCGGGATCTCGATCAAGGAGCTGATCAGCGTCGGGCTCCACGGCGGCGCGCTCGCGACCGGGCGCATCGACGATCCGAAGTCGTGGGCGGGCGCCGCGGGGCACGTCGATCTACGAATCCCGAGCGTCGATCTGGCGAAGGTCTCCGCGTTCCTCGCCAAGCGTTCGCCCCACGCGCCGCCGCCGCAGCTCGCGGGCCTCGTCGACGTCGACGGACACCTCGAGCGACGCGCCGGCGGCGGGCCGCCGACCGGCTGGCTCTCGTTCGACACCCACGGGCTCGCGGTGCTCTCGGGCGCGACGCGCCTCGAGGGGATCGAGCTCCGCCTGCGCGCCGCGCTCGAGGGCGAGCACGACGAGGACGGCGGCGTCCGCACCGACAAACCGCTGAAGCTGTACGCCGTCGGGGAGGCGCGCGACGACAAGGGCCCGCTGCTCGCGCTCCACGCCGGGACGGCAGGGACCTGGAACAAGATCACGAACGCGACCCACGCGCTCGCCGACCTGCCCCTGATCTTCGACGTGGTCGCCGCCCCGCGCGACGTCGATCATTACCCGAAGTCCATCGCCAAGCTGTTCCCGGTGCACGGCAAGCTGGGCCTCGCGGGTCACGGCGAGGGCACGCTCGGAGCGCCCCGGATCGAGCTCCGCGCACGCATCGAGGACATCGGCTCGGCCGCCGGCACGGTGCACGACGCCGACGTCACGCTCACGTACGACGGCGCGCTGGCGAAGCTCTTGACCACCGTCGTCGGACGGCGGGCGCCGGAGCAGACGATGCTCTCGCTCGACGCCGAGGTGAGGGTCCTTGCGAAGGATCTGCTCGCCGGCGGCGTCGTCCCGTGGACCGCGAAGCTCGACGCCAAGCTCGACAAACTGCCGCTCGATCTCCTGCTCGTCGACCGCGGGATCAGCGGCAGCGCGGGCGGCGAGCTGCACATCGACCACATCCACGATCCCGCCGCGCCGGCCGCGACCGTCGACGGTCGAATCGACGTCGACAAGCTCACCGTCGGCGACGTCGTGTTCGACGAGACGTACCTGAAGGTGAAGGTCAACGAGACGGCCGCGGACGCCGAGGTCGCGGTGCACGGCAAGGACTCCGGGCTCGACGGCAAGCTGCACGTCCCCCTCGTGTGGAAGAACGCGGCGTCGCCGAGCATCGCCACCGGCGCGCCGATCGAGGCGACGCTCGACGCCAAGGATCTCCGCCTCGCGCTCGCGGAGCCGTTCGTGACGGCGGTCGACAAGCTCGACGGCAAGCTCAGCGCGCACATCACCGCGAAGGTGACCAAGAACGCGAGCGGGCACTTCGACGGCGCGCCCGAGGGCTCGCTCACGCTCCGCGAGGGCGTGGTGATCGTCGACGCGGTCGGCGAGCGCTGGGAGCACGTCGAGGGGGAGCTCCAGTTCCATAACAACCGTATAGAATTGCCGAGGCTCGCGCTCCGCGGCCGCACCGGCGGCACCGCCAAGCTGTCCGGGCACGCGACCCTCGATGGGTTCACGCCCACCGGGTTCCACGGGCAGCTCGACACCAAGCGGCTCTCGTTCGCCACGGAGGGCGTGAAGGTCGGCGACCTCACCGGCAGCATCGTCGTCGACGGCAAGACGATCGCGCTCGCCGACAAGCGCACGCAGATGGTCGTCGACATCACGCTCGACGACATGACGGTCGACCTCGCCCCCGAGGCTGGCAAGGCGGTGCAGCCGCTGAACGCGGATCCGTCGATCCTCGTGGCGCAGGCGCTCGGTCCGCCGATCGAGCCGACCCCGCCGCCGGGAAAGGGCACGGCGATGAAGGTGACGGTGCACATCCCGCATCCGATCCTCGTGCGTCGCGACGACCTGCGCGTCGCCGTGACCGGCAACCCGTCGGCCCTCGTCGACGGGCCCGCCAAGATCGCCGGCGAAGTGCGGATCGACGCGAACCCCACGAGCAATCTCCGGCAGCGGAGCTGGGTCGAGGTGGCGGGCAAACGGTTCTACATCCAGCAGTCGCGCATCGCGTTCCAGGGAAACGAGGAGCTCGATCCCCGGCTCGACGTCGAGCTCCGCTGGCAGGCGCCGGATCGATCGATCGTCCAGATCCGAGTGACCGGCTTCCTCTCCGCGCCCAAGGTGCAGTTCACCGCGCTCGACGAGAGCGGCCAGCCGCTCGGCCTCAGCCGGGGCGAGGTCATGAGCCTCCTCGTGCTCGGCCGCCGCGACGCCGGCAGCGCGAGGCAGCAGCAGGCCGCCGAGAAGGGCGCCGCCGCGCAGACCGCGTCGCTCGTGCAGGGGATGACCGGCGCGATCCTGGGCAAGCAGCTGCAGAAGGTGCTGCCGACCTCGATGAGCCTGTCGCTCGCCCCGGGCCGGTACTCGGGCGGCTACCAGCACGACAGCGTGTACTTCGAGGTGGCGTACAACTCGGCGGGCGCCCGGATGGGCCCGCAGGCGATCGGGCAGACGGTGCCGCGTACAACCTTTGGAATCGAATGGCGCTTCCACAAGATGTGGTCGTTGATGACGACCATCGGCGACACCGGGAGCACGCTCGTCGATCTGCTATGGCACTATCGGTACTGATGGATCCCCGAGACGAGCTGCGCGACGCGATCGCGGGCGCAGGAAACAGCGAGGGCGCGCAGCGGGTCGAGTTCGCGCGGCGCGCGGCGCGGGCCGCTGGCGAGCTCGCGCTCTCCGGTGCGCTCCGCGAGTCCGACGTCGACGACCGCGCGCTCCGACACATCCGCGTCGATCTGCCGACGCTCGATCTCTCCGACCTGTCCGAGGGTGCTCGCGCCCTCCGCGCGCTCGCTCCCGGCTTTCGCCGGACCGCCCCGCTCGTCGAGCACCTGCGGGGGCTCCTCGCGCGTCGCACCGAGGTCGAGAAGATCCGGCGCGGTGCGAGCGCGTTGCTCGGTCACACCTTCCCCTGGTCCGCCGAGCAGGAGCGGCACGTGCGCGCGTTCGACGACGCGGCCGAAGAGGTGCTCTATCGCCTGGTCTCGGTCAACGACGTGCGGGCCGCGCTCCTCGAGGACATCGCGCCGCCGTTCCGTGGCACGCTGTTCTGGCTCTCGCGCGGCGTCGAGCTGCCCTCCGACACCGTCGACCGCATGGCCGACGTCGCGGCGCTGGTCGCGCTGTTCGCGCCGGCGCGCGCCGCCTTCGACGATCTGTTGCGCGCCCGCGACGGCCGCGCCCAGGGCTCGACGCGGCGGATCGCGCGCGGCGTCAACCTCGAGGGCATCCTCACCGAGCGCGGGTCGCTGGTCCTCAACGAGGAGACGTTCGAGATCCGCGCGACCGCGCCCGATTTGCTGGTGGTGCGGGTGCGTGGCGCGCTCCGCGACACCGAGCGTCCCCGCCTCCGCACGGCGAGCGCCGAGCTCCCGATGGAGCCGGTGGCGGGAACGCGCACCCAGTTCGAGCTCACCGTGGAGCCGAGGGTCCGGCTCACATCATCCCTATCGGTGGTGATCCCCTTCGCGTACGGCGATCGGGTGGTCGATCTTCTCAGGGAATAGCTCCCGCGGAGCGCCGTCGAACGATATAACGTGCCGGCCATGCGACGGTTCTTGCTCGCGCTCGTCCTCGTCACGTCGTGCCACCCGCCTGCGCCGCGGCCCACCTATTACGAGGAGGCACGCGGCCCCGACGCCGACGGCGACGGCATCGCCGACGTCGACGACCGCTGCCCCGCCGATGCGGAGGACGGCTATCCGCCGCTCGCCAACGACGGCTGCCCCGCGGAGGACCCGGACAACGACGGCATCGCACGCGCGGTCGACCGCTGCCCGAACGCGAAGGAGGACGGACAGCCGCCCGATCCGAACGACGGCTGCCCCGCAAACGACAGCGACGGAGACGGCGTCGCGGACATGTTGGACCGATGCCCCGGCGCTCGCGAGGACAACCTCCCCCCCCTGCCGAGCGACGGCTGCCCCGCGTCCGATCGCGACAAGGACGGCATCGCCGACGCGCTCGACAAATGCCCCGACCAACCGGAGACGATCAACGGCTGGGAGGACAGCGACGGCTGCCCGGACAGCGTCCCCCAGCAGACCGAGGTCGTCGTCGACCAGAAGGATCTCAAGGTCCAGCTGCCCCCCGGCTTCTCGTTCGAGTTCGCGATCGGCTCCACCGTGCTCACCGCGCAGGGCCAAAACGCGGCCAAAGAGGCTGCCAAGCTGATCATCGCGCACCCGGAGTGGGACCGCATCGAGATCGAGGGGCACGCTTCGTCGAAGGGCGACGACAAGTCGAACGTCGTGCTCACGCTCGAGCGTTCGCGCGCCGTCGGCCGCGCGCTGCAGGCCAACGCCGTCGACCACCGCCGCCTCGCGCCGGTCGGCTACGGCGAGTACTGCCCGAAGATGGACAAGGGCGACGAGGTGGACGAACCGCAGAACCGCCGCGTCGAGCTGAAGATCGTCCGCATCTCGGGCCACTGGCAGGACGTCTCGCGCGGGTGCTGGAGAGCCAAGCAGGCCGGAATCGATCCCTCGAAGGTGCCGGCCGGCGTCCCGCCCCTGCCGCCGACACCGGTCGAGGTTCACGGAGGAGGCGTGTGATGCGCAGTCTGTTGCTGATGACGATCGCACCGCTCGCGATCGCGTGCGGTCCCTCGCGCGTGGGTCTCGAGCCGCAGGACGTGAGCCGGGTCGAGGTGCGGCCGGCGTCGGGTCAGGGGCTGTTCTGCCCCGGCGACGCCTTTCAGATCGAGCTCATCGCCCGCACCAGGGACGGCGGCGCGTGCAGCAGCACCGATCGCAAGCTCGGGTGCAAGGGTAAGAGCGACGCGGTGATCGAGCCGTCGACCGTCGTCGTGCAGGCGTGGCCCGCCGAGCCGGTCCCGAACCAGAACTTCACGTTCACGCCCAATCCCGATCCGCTCGCGACCGCGGGCACCGGGCTGATGCTGCGCGGCTGGATCGAGAGCAACGGCAAGAAGTCGGTCGAGGGAAAGAACACCCTCAAGCCGGTCTACGCGTGCCAGGCCGAGCACATCCTGTCGTTCCATGAGGACCTCGGGTTCGGCGCGCACGGCGGCCCCGGCCCCACGGTGCACGTCTACATCACGTCGTTCTCCACGCCGTTCTACGCGAACGCAGCGCTGATTCGCATGGACGCGCCGGAGCTCGGCCTCACGCGCTACGCGATCAGCCCGTCGGCCGACAAGCCGGTGCACGTCGTCGCCAAGGGTCAGGACGGCGCGCGCGGCTTCCCCGGATCGAGCGGCTACGCGGGCGCGCGCGGGTACAACTCGAGCGCGACGTGCGGACAGGGCGGCGCCGGAATGCCCGGCGGTCCGGGCGGTCCGGGCGGTCCGGGCGGCGACGGAGGCGCGGGTGGCGTGGTCCACATCCACTTCGACGCAGCCGGCGGCGAGGCGCTCGCCGCGCGGGTGAAGGTGTCGACCCCCGGCGGCCACGAGGGCCCCGGCGGATTCGGCGGCTCGGGGGGGCCCGGCGGCGCCGGCGGCTCGGGCGGTCCCTCGGGCAAGAATTGCTTTGGATCGAACGGCCCGAGCGGCCCGAGCGGAACCAGCGGCGTTCCGGGACCTCCCGGCATGCCCGGTCATCCCGGGCCCCCGCCCACGTTCGATAGTGGGGCGCGTGCGTCGCTGTTTCCGAAAGAGCTCTCGATCATTCAACAGATCGAAGCGACCCCCGCGCCCCGGTGACGCGGAGCCGGAGAACGTGATACGCGTGCTCCCGCCATGAGCCGCATTCAACGGGCGCTCGAGACCGCCTTCGAGACCTTCCTCTTCAACTCCCGGCTGATCGTCATCCTCGCGGTGCTCGGATCGCTCGTGTCGTCCGTGCTGATGTTCGTGCGCGGCGTCATCGTCATCTACCAGACGACCGTCGAGTTCTTTCATCACCCGATGGGCGGACACGAGGGCGGCGAGGAGATGGCCATCGCCCTCATCTCGTCGGTCGACACGTTCCTGTTCGCGACGGTCCTCCTCATCTTCGCGATGGGTATCTACGAGCTGTTCATCAGCAAGATCGACCCGGCGTCGCGTCACGAGGACTCGCGGCCGAACTGGCTCGAGATTCACTCGCTCGACGACCTCAAGGGCGCCGTCGGCAAGGTCATCCTCATGATCTTGATCGTCCGTCTCTTCGAGTCCGCGGTGAAGATGAAGTACGAGCAGCCGATTCACCTGCTCTGGCTCGCGCTCGGGGTGCTCTTCGTCGCGGCCGCGCTGTACCTGCAGCACGCCGGTCACAAACTCGAGGCCGAGCAGAAGGCTGCGCACGCGCACCCCAAGCCGTCGTACCCCCCGCAGCCCCACGACCCGCACGGCCACTGAAACTCCCGTGTCGACGGGGCCACGGAGCCGCGACCGTCAGGGAGCGGGTTGTCCGAGAGCGGGTTGTCCGAGAGCGGGTTGTCCGAGAGCGGGTCGATCTCGCGGTCGAGACCCGCTCGCTTACGCGCGCGGCTCCTTCTTTCCCGGTAGCTTGGGGATCGCGCGTTCGTTCTCGGCCGCCCGGGCCTTGAGCGCGACCTCCGCGTCGCGACGCGCCGCGGCACGCGCGGCTGCGGCGATGACGCGTCGCAGGTCGTCGTCGCGGACCTTCGCCACGACGCGGGCGGTCTCTTCGGGCAGCTCCATCTCGCGCGCAGCCTGAACGGCCGAACGCGGCGGTGCGTAGACCCCCCCTCGCTCGGCGCGGATCACGTCCGTCACGTGGAAACGGAGGCGATCGACGACGACGCCGCGCTCACGCAGCCGCTGCAATATGGTCTTTTCGACCAGCGCGAGCTCTTGGGCCCATCCGGCGGAAGCGACCTGGATCCACAGCGTGCCGCGGTCGAACCGCACCGGGTGCGTGCGTCGGGCGAACCCGACGCCGGCGACCTCCTGCCAGACGGTTCGAGACACGACGATCTGCGAAGCGGCCTTGCCGGGGGCCGTCTTCTGCACGAGGTCTCCGAGTGAGGTCGGCCCAGCGGTCCGGCTTCGGCGGGGCGGGCGTCGCGGCATGGGCCGATTCACCCTAAGGCCTCACGGCCCGCCTTTCCACTGGCCCCCTCGCATGTCACCATCCCGCGCCCGCGCGAGAGGCCGACAGTCCTCGCCGAGAGCACCTCGCAGAGAGCACAGAGAGAGAGAAAGCGCGACATGGATCCCGCCCCGGTCAGCACGCACAGCCCGTCGATCACCTCCGGTGTCATGCCCACTCCCGTCGCCGTCGGCCACCCGCTGCTCGACGTGATCCGCGGCGAGCTCGAGCGGCTCTTCTCGCTCGACGAGCTCAAGAAGCTCGCGAGCGGCTCGCTCGGCCTCGATCCCGACGCGGTCGGCGGCAGCTCGGCGAAGGGCTCGTTCGCGCGCGCGCTCGTCGACGACTGCGCCCGCAGGGACGCCGTCGAGGCGCTGGTCGACGCGGTGCTGATCCTCAAGACCGACCTCGACCCGCGCGTCCGCGAGATCGCCGCGACCGGCCTCGCGCCGACCGACGAGCTCACGCCGAACACCGAGGTCTCCGGCTTCAACATCGTGAGGAAGATCGGCGAGGGCGGCGCGGGCGTCGTCTACCTCGCGACCCGCAAGGACGCGGGCAACCGCCAGATCGCGCTCAAGGTGATCAAGCGCGAGGCCGCCCGCGACGTGCGCGCGCTCCAGCGCTTCCTCACGGCCAACCGCATGGTCGGAGGCGTCGCGCACCCCGGGCTGCCGCGCGCGGTCGAGACCGGCACCTTCCCCGACGGGCGCTCGTTCGTCGCGTACGACTACGTCGACGGCCAGATGCTCGCCGCGCGCCTCTCGCGCACCGGTCCGATGCACCTCAACGAGGGCCGGCCGATCCTCAAGGCGATCCTCGAAGCGCTCGCCGCGCTCCACAGCAAGCGTCTCGCGCACGGCGATCTCAAGACCGAGAACGTGATCATCGCCAAGGGAGACGGCGGCGTCCCCAAGATTGTCCTCGTCGACTTCGGCACCGACCGCCTCCGCGCGCGTGGCCGCACCGCGCTCCACCAGACCGGCATCCTCGCGGTGTACGGCAGCGCCAAGGCGATGGCCCCCGAGCTCGTGCGCGGCTCGGTCGCCGACAGCAAGAGCGACGTCTACGCGTTCGGCGCCCTCCTCTACGAGGTGCTGACCGGCAAGGCGCTCTTCGCCAACGACAAGTCCACCTCGCTCGAGGTCGCGCTCGCGCACCTCGCGCAGAACCCCGAGCCGCCGAGCGCGCTCGCGCCTCGCGGTTGGGTGAGCAAGGAGGTCGACACGTTCGTCCTCGAGCTGCTCCGCAAGGACGCAACGGCGCGGCCCGCCGACGCCAACGCCGTCCTCGAGGCGTTCGATCGCCTGGGCCGCGGCACCGCGGCGCAGCAGGCGGCGCAGGGCCCGAAGCTCACCGACGACGAGGTCGACGTCCGCATCGCCGAGCTCGTGGACAAGCCCGAGGACAGCGACGCCGCCGCGAACCTGGAGAAGGCGATCGAGCAGGGCGGCGACCCCGCGCGCATCGCAGACGGCTTCGAGCAGGTGGCCAACGGCCTCGAGGGCGAGACCAAGAAGGACCTCCGCGCCGCGATGCTGTTCCGCGCCGCGCGCATCTTCGAGAACGCCAAGGCGTTCGACCGCGCCGAGGCGATCTACAAGCGCCTCCTCGAGCAGGACCCGGGCGACGACATCGCGCAGGCCGCGCTCGAGGAGCTCAAGAAGACGGCTGGTCAGTGGAACGACCTCGTCGAGATGCTCCTCGCGCGCGTCGACACCGTGCACCACGGCCGCGAGCGCGCCTCGGTCTACGCCGAGATCGCGCGCCTGTCGGAGAACGAGCTCGAGGACCCGGACAACGCCTTCGTCGCCTACGTGCAGGCGTGGTGCGAGGAGCCGCGCGAGAACGACTACGCGCGCGACATCGAGCGGCTCGCGGGCAACAACGAAGAGAAGTGGGACGAGGCGCTCGGTCAGGGCGCGCACAAGGTGCAGGTCGAGGGTGTCTCCACGGACGACAAGCTCGCCCTCTTCGTCCAGATGGGTAAGTGGTTCGTCTCGAAGGTGAACCGCCTCGATCTCGCGCTCCCGGCGTTCCAGGCGGCGATCCAGATCCAGCCGTCCCACGACGAGGCGCTCGAGGGAATGTGCGAGGTCTATCGCCGCGCGCAGCAGTGGCCCGAGCTCGGCGCCGTCCTGCTCCGCCGCGCCGAGGCCGCGGCCACCCCCGGCAAGGCGCGCGATCTCCGCGCGCAGGCCGCCGAGCTCCTCGAGAGCAAGCTCTCGGACGCCCACAAGGCCAAGGACCTCTACCAGCAGATCCTCGCGGAGGACCCCGGCCACAGCGCCTCGGTCGAGGCGCTCGAGCGGATCTGCACGCGCACCGGCGACTTCCAGGGCATCGTCAAGCTGCTCGAGGCCAAGGCCAGGGCGCTCGGCGGCGTCGAGCGCGCCGACGTCCTCGCCCGCATCGCCGAGGTGTACGAGGACCAGCTCGGCGACCTCAACGAAGCGCAGAAGCGCTTCGAGGCGGTGCTCGCTCTCGAGCCGCGCCACCTCGGCGCGCTCAAGGGCCTCGACCGCATCTACAACCGTCAGGGTCGCTACGAGCAGCTGCTCGGCAACCTCGAGCGCCAGGTCGAGGTCGCGGCCACGCCGCGCCAGAAGATCGGCCTCTTCGAGCGCATCGCCGCCATCTACGACGAGGAGTTCCTCGATCACACCAAGGCGGCGGCCGCCTACGAGGCCGTCCTCAAGATCGACAACGCGAGCGACAACGCGCTGGTGGCGCTCGGCCGTCACTACCGCGCGCTCGATCGCTGGGAGGATGTCATCGCGGTCTACGACCGCCACCTCAAGGTGATCGAGGACGGAAGCCGTCGCGTCGAGGTGCTCCTCGCGCGCGGTCGCGTGCTCTCCGAGCAAATCGGCTCGCCCGAGCGCGCGATGCAGTCGTTCGAGAAGGTCCTCGAGATCAACTCCGAGCACGCGGGAGCGCTCGAAGCGCTCGCCCGCCTCCGCGAGACCGCGGGTGACGCCAACAGCGCCGTCGCCGCCGTCGAGGCCCTCGCCGCCAAGGCGTCCACGCCCGAGGCCAAGGCCGAGCAGTACGTCCGCGCCGCCAAGCTCCTCGAGGGCCGCGGCGACAAGGACGGCGCCATCGAACGCTACAAGCTCGCGCTCGACGCCAACCCCGCCGACAAGGGCGCCGCGGCCGCGCTCCGCGCCGCCTACGCCGCGCGTGGCGACGTCGCCGCGGCGATCGCCATGATCGAAAAGGAGGTCGCCCTCACGGACGGCCCCCTCCAGAAGGCGCGCCTCTACGCCGAGATGGCCAAGGTCGCCCGCGACCGGATGAACGACAACGACAGGGCGCAGACGGCGGCGGGCAAGGCGCTCGACCACGATCCGACCAACATCGTGGCGCTCACCATCCTCGGCGAGATCGCCTACGAGAAGCAGCGCTACATCGAGGCCGCGCAGCGGTTCGAGGCCGTGGCGCAGCGCGCAGACGGACTCTCCAAGGAGGAGCAGCAGTCGGTCCTCACCCACTACGTCGATGCGTTGGTGAAGACCAACCAGAGCGACAGGGCGGTCAAGGCGGTCGACCGACTGCGGGTGCTCGCCCCCGACGACGCCGAGGCGCTTCGCCTCGTCGGCGAGGTCACCTTCGCCCACGGCGAGCCGAAGGCGGCGCTCGAGATCCACACCACCCTCATCGACAAGCACGGCGAGAAGTTCTCCGCCGCCGATCGCGCCGACATCGTGTTCCGGCTCGGTGAGTCGGCGCGTCGCCTCGGCGACCTCGACAAGGCCGAGATCGCGCTCGAAGAGGCCGCCGATCTGGACGTCAACAACGTCGCTGCGCTCGACGCCCTCGCCAAGGTCTACGAGGCGCGCGAGTCGTGGGGTGAGGTCATCATCGTCAAGCGCCGTCGCCTCGACATCGCGAGCGAGGAGGAGCGCATCAAGCTGATGGTCGAGTGCGGCGACATCCTCGCCCAGAAGCTCAAGGACCGGAACGGCGCGGCCAAGCAATACGTCGCCGCGCTCGACGAGCGCCCCGACGACCGCGGCATCCTCCTCAAGCTGATGCAGCTCTACAGCGAGGGCGAGAACTGGTCGAAGCTGATCGAGGTCGTCCTCCGCCTGGCCGAGTTCAACGCCGACCCCAAGGCCAAGGGCAAGTACCTGATGACGGCCGCCATCGTCACCGAGCGGCAGGTGAAGGACCTCGCCGAGGCCGCCAACTTGTACGAGCGCGTGGTCGAGGCCGATCCGAGCAACGACAAAGCGCTCGAAGAGGCGATTCGCATCCGCGCCGAGCAGGGCGACCACCAGGGCAGCGAGCGCCTTCTTCGGGTGCGCCTCGAGCGGGCCAAGTCGTCCGGCGACAAGCCCGCGCAGCTCGCGTCGCTCGACGCGCTCGGCGACCTCTACCACCGCCACCTCGGCATGGTCGACGAGGCGATCGAGGCCTACGAGGGCGGGCAGGCGCTCGACCCCGAGGGCCGCGACCGCAACGAGGTCCTCGCCAACATCTACGCGTCCGATCCCGCGCGCTTCCTCGACAAGGCCGTGCGCGCGCAGACGGCGATCCTCAAGCGCAACCCGTACCGCGCCGAGTCGTTCAAGCTGCTCCGCAAGCTGTACACGCAGAGCAAGCGCGCCGACGCGGCTTGGTGCATGTGCCAGGTGCTCGGTGTCCTCAACCTCGCCGAGACCGACGAGGAGCGCTTCTGGAAGCGCCACAAGAGCGAGACCGCGGCGCCCGCGCAGTCGGTGCTCACCGCCGAGGACCACCTGCAGACCCTCCGCCACCCCGACCGCGATCCGCTGCTGACGGCGATCTTCGCGACCATCGAGCCGGCGATCATCCAGTCGCGCGGCGTCACCCTGGAGTCCGAGGGCTACCACCCCGGCTACGCCGTCGATGTCTCGCAGGACGAGTACGCGATGTCGCAGACCATCTACTACGCCTGCGGCGTCCTCGGGATGGAGATCCCGATGGTGTTCCACAACCCGAAGCTCGAAGCGGGCCTCGCGTTCGTCCACGCCAACCCGCGCGCGCTCGTCCTCGGACGCGCGGCGCTCGATCAGCACGGCGAGCTCCCCCCGCAGGCGCTCGCGTTCGTCGCCGGCCAGAAGCTCGCGTTCATGCGCCCCGGCATGTACGTGCGGCAGCTGGTCTCCACCGGCACCGGCCTCAAGGCGTGGCTGTTCGGCGCGATCAAGAGCATCTCGCCGACGTTCCCCGTCGCGAGCGAGCTCGAGGGGCCGGTCCGTCAGGCGATGGCCGCCCTCGAGAAGCTTCATCCGAGCGGCAAGGAGCAGCTCGCGTCGCTCGTCGCGCGTCTGCTCCAGGGGGGCGCCGCGATCGATCTCAAGAAGTGGATCGCCGCGTGCGATCTCACGGCCGACCGCACCGGCATGCTGCTGGCGCACGACCTCGAGGTCTCGATGGCGCTCATCAAGGCGTCGGAGGACTCGTCGGTCGCCGTGCCGCAGAAGGACCGCGCCAAGGAGATGATCCTGTTCGCCGCCGGCGAGGACTACTTCACGCTCCGCGACAAGCTCGGCGTCGCCATCGACTCCTGAGCCACCAACGAAGGGGCCTCCACCAAGGGGCCGCAGCCTCCACGAAGGGACCGCCGGCGTAAGCCGGCGGTGGCTCTCATGGATACCCATTCGGGCAACCGCGCGCTGACGCGCGCGGCCCCGTCGATTCAGCCGCGGCCGAAGACGCGGAAGAGCTTGCCGAGGACCTTGCCGAGCGCGCTGACGGGCGGCTTGTAGGCCTCCACCGGCGGCGGCGGCCCTGCGAAGGCGCCGAGCTCGCGCAGCACGTCCTCGAGCGAACGCGATCGATCGAGCTTCACGGGGAGTCGCCGGCGTGTGCGCGCGTCGACCGCGTCGACCGCCATCACGCAGTGCTCGTCGAAGGAGAGCCGCAGCACCACGCGCCCGCCGTCCCACAGCGAGCGGTCCTCGACCAGCACCGAGCAGAGGTACTCGTTCTGCGTCACGTCGGTGGACTCGCCCTGGAAGAGCGGAACGTGGACGCTGCCGAGAAGATCGGCGTCGAGGGTGAGCTCCTTGATCGCCGGCACGCGGGTGTAGCGCGCGACGATCGGCTCGAAGCCGCGACCGGGGACGCCGCGACCGACCGTCATCGGGAGGATGTCGACGAGGTTCGGACCCCCGCCGATCTCGGCCGCGAGCAGCGCTGCGCCGATCGCGACGGCCTCGTCCGGGTTGATCCGCTTGCTCGGGCGCCGCTGGAACAGGTCGGCGACGGACTGCTGCACCGCGGGGATACGCGTGGTTCCACCGATCAGGAGCACGTCGCTGATGTCCGACGGCGCGATCTTCGCCGCAGCCATCACCTCTTTGGCGATGGCGACGGTGCGGTCGATGAGCGTGCGCGTCAGCGCCTCGAACGCTTCGCGAGAGACCTCGACCCGGAGATGACGGGTGGGGTTGCGCGTGAACTCGAACAGCTCGACGAGGTGCTCGGACTCGGTGGAGAGCGCGCGCTTCGCGTGCTCGGCGGCCTCGCGGAGACGCGCGATCTGCTGCGGCGTGGGGTCGACGGCGACCCCCTCGGACTCCTGCCACTGTTCGAGCAGATGGCCGGCGAGCATGTCGTCGAAGTCGGAGCCGCCCGCGAAGTTGTCGCCGCCGGTGGCGACGACCTCGAGCTGCTCGGCCGACACGTCGACGATCGAGAAGTCGAACGTGCCGCCGCCGAAGTCCCACACGGCGATGCGCGCATCGCTCTGCTGCTTGTGTCCGTAGGCCACGGCCGCCGCCGTCGGCTCGTTGACGATGCGGTAGACGGCGAGCTTCGCCTGCGCGGCCGCGCGCCGCACGGCCTCGCGCTGCACCTCGGTGAAGTACGCCGGCACCGTGATGATCGCGGCCTCGATCGGCACCTTGAGGTAGGCCTCGGCGGAGGCGCGCACCTCGTCGAGCACGCGCGCCGCGATGGTGTCCATGCTGATGACGCGGTCGTCGATCCGCGCGCCGAAACGCTGGCCCTCGGCCTCGCCCAGCGGGTAGGCGAAGTGTTGCTGCAGCTCGGCCGCGAGCTCGGGGCGGTAGGTGCGGCCGATGAGGCGCTTGCTGCCGTACACGGTGCGGAGCGGGTAGAGGACCTGCCGATCGGCCGCGCGCTGACCCACGTGGTAGCTGCCGTCGGGCTCGAAGGTGATCATCGACGGGATGGTGTTGGTGCCCGTGCGACCGGGGATGATCTGCGCGCGGCCGTCGCGCACGAAGGACGCGCAGGTGTTCGTGGTGCCGAGATCGATGCCGATGATCACGCCGGTCGGCTGCACGGCGAGGGGCTCGATGAGCTCGACGTCCTCGGCGTCGTCCAGCCCGACGGGCCGTATGCTGGCGCGACGCGGCAGCGGCGGCGGCACCACGCGCGGCTTCTGCTCGTGCTGATAGAGGGCCGCGAGCAGCGCGGGGTCGGTCCCGAGCGCGACGACCTCGATGGTCATCGCGTCGTCGATCACCTCCGCGAACGCCAGCGCAGGCGGCGTGAGGATCTCGAGCCGGAGCGTCTCGCCGCGCTCGGCGCGCTCCACCGACTCGAGCCGCCCGCGCGTCTCGCGCAGCCCCGCCAGCCCGCCCTCGTGAACCTCGCTCGCTCCGACCCGCGACCAACGAACTCGAATCATCTCGAAAAAGGGTAGGTCGAAAGCGCTGGCGTCACCAGTGAGTGACAGCGGGGAGGACTCTTGGACGCACGCGCGCGCGGCGTTCCGTTGCTAGAACGTGGGCATGTCGCGCGCCCTTCTCGCCGTGTTCGTGCTCACCACCGCGTGCGGCGGCGGGACCGAGGCCCCCCTCGTCGCCGATGCCACGGGTGAGACGGCGCCGGTCGACGACAGCGCGGCCGTCGCCGAGACCGTGGGGGACGCGTCCGGCGAGGCGAGCGAGGCGAGCGGCCCCGACGCGGCCGCGAGCTGCCCGTGCTTCTTCGGCGACGGGCCCTACTGCCAGGGTCGCGCGGCGGACGAGGCGAAGAAGCTCGGCTGCACGATCCAGGACCTCGCCAAGTGGTCGGGCGATCTGCTCGCGTGCGAGGACGGGAAGTGGCGCAGGCTCGAGGACTGCCCGGGCGCGTGCAAGTACACCGCGACGGCGACCAAGCTCGACGACGACTGCGAGCTGCCGGTTTGCACCTGCTTCGTGAAGGACGCGTACTGCGGCTCGGGCGCCGGCGAGCGCGCGGGGACGATGGGGTGCCGGGTGCCGATCCTCCCCGAGCACAACGACGACATCGTGGCGTGCTCGGCCGACGGCAAATGGATCGTCAAACAGGAGTGCAGCAAGGGCTGCCAGAGCAACCCCGCCGGCGTCCCCGACGCGTGCAAGACCGACGCGGCGTACAGGGTGCCGTTCGACTGCGGCCGCACCACGTACTGCAGCAACGGCAACCACACTTCGCTCCACGACGGCAAGGACGAGTACGCCTACGACTTCCCCGCCCCCGTCGGCACCACCGTGCGCGCGATGCGCGGGGGTACCGTGCTCGCGGTCCGCAACGTGAGCAAGCCCGGCGACCCCTGCTACAACGGCGGCGGCTCGGCCTGCGCAAACCTCGCCAACACGCTCGAGATCAAGCACTCCGACGGCACCGTCGCGCTGTACATGCACCTCTCGTCGTCGAGCGTGAAGGCCGGCCAGACGGTGAAGCAGGGCGACGTCGTCGCGAAGTCCGGCAACTCCGGCTGGAGCACCGGCCCGCACGTCCACGTTCAGCTGCAGAACGCCTGCGGGATCTGGTGGTGCCAGTCGATCCCGATGAAGTTCGGAGAGGGCGCGATCGCGACGGGCACGACGGTGAAGTCCGGAAACTGCCCGTAGAAGCGGAGAACGCGAACGCGAACGCGAACGCGAACGCGAACGCGAACGCGAACGCGAACGCGAACGCGAACGCGAACGCGAACGCGGGCGGGATAGGCGCGCGCGTCAGCGAGCGCCTGACGTGTGAATGGTCCCCCCGCTCGGGCTCGCCACCATACCCGCGTGCTCGGCGGCCTCGAGGCCAAGCCGCCTGCGGCGGTGCCTCGCATTGCTCGGCAGCCTTGATCCCGCCTGCGCGCGCGGGGGTGGGGCGAGAGCCCCGAGCGGCGGTCGTTCGGGGGCGAACAAGGAGTCGTTCCCATGCTTCGTATCTACGATGTCTCGCTAGAAATTGTGCGCACGCTGCGGCCCTATGTCGCCGAGCTTCAGCACAAGTCACCGCACCACGCCGATCAGCTGGATCGAGCGCTCACTACCACGGTGCTCGCGATCGCCGAGGGATCGCGCTCACGGGGCAAGAACCGCCCCGCCCATTACTCCCGTGGCTGCGCGTCGATGGACGAGAGCATCTCGATCACCGACCTCTGCGTCGCCAAGGGCAGCATGCCTCCTGTCGACGAAGCCGTCCGCGACAAGATGAAGCACGTCGTCGCCGTGCTGGTGAAGGTGTCGCGCTAGCGAAGCTGCGGGCCGGCGTTGCCAGCGCCGGCCCGCACCCCTGTCATCGCGCGTTCTTGAACAGCACCGCCCGCGCGCGCGACATGCGATCACGCAGCGCCGGATCGAGCGGCGCGATCCACCCCCACGCCGCGCCGGTGTCGAAGGCGCCGATCGCCTCCTGCATCGAGCCCGCGCCACCGTGGTAGTGGGCGGCGCGGTTCTTTCCGCGGCTGTAGCTCCCCTCGGCGATCCGCAGCGGCACCGAGCTCAGTGCGCGCTCGGCTTGGTCGGCGAGGTTGGGACTGCGCTTGCGGAGCTCGTGAACGAGGGGCGCAGCGGCGCGGATGATCTCGAGGACGTCGTCGTAGATTCGCAACATGAGGTAACTCCCGGTGAGCCACGCCGACTCTCGGCGGGACGCCCCCGCCCCCCGCCGGCGCGCGGAGCTTCGGTCAAGGGCGAGGAGCGCAGCGACGAGGCGCCCGCAGGGCGCGACCCCTCGACCGACCCGAGCACGCCGGCAGAATCGAAGGAGAGAGCCCCATCGGGTCAGGCGCTCGCTGACGCGCGCGCCTATCACGCCGCGATAACGCCAACACGGACGCCGACACGGACGCAGACGCGGACGCGGACGCGGACGCAGACGCGGACGCAGACGCCAACGCGGACGCAGACGCAGACGCAGACGCAGGCGCAGGCGCAGACGCAGACGCAGACACGGACGCGGACGCGGACGCGGACGCGGGCGCGGACGCAGGCGCAGACGCAGACGCAGACGCGGACGCGGACGCAGGCGCAGACGCGGGCGCGGACGCAGACGCAGGCGCGGACGCGGGCGCGGGCGCAGACGCAGGCGCAGACGCAGGCGCGGACGCGGGCGCAGACGCAGACGCCGACGCGTCGTCGCGGGCGGCGGTTATCATCGCCCCGTGCGCCAATTCTTCGCCCTTGTCCTCCTCTTCGCAGCCTGCTCCGGCGACGACGACGCCCGCGAGCCCGGTCCGACGTTCGAGCTCGCCGACGGCGCGGTGAAGGTGAAGGTCGAGACCCGCCCCTTCCGCCTCACCATCCTCGACGGCGCCCGCACCGTCCTCACCTCGCGCGACGGCGGCCCCTCGGCGACGTTCGACGAGTACAATGTCAGCGCGAAGGGCCTGCCCGGCTGGGACGGCTACGAGGAGGTCGCCGACCCGTGGGTGCGCTCGGACGACGGCGCGATCCTCGAGAAGGGAGCGAAGAGCGCGAAGCTCCGCTTCCAGGTCCCCGGCGGCGCGGTCGACCTCGAGATCGCGATCGAGGGCGCGGTGGTGCGGCTGCGCAGCACGGCAACCGGCAAATCCAACAACGACGACAAGCGCGCGTGGAACAAGACCGCGATGTCGTTCGCGTTCCCCGCCGACGAGCACGTGTTCGGGCTCGGCGAGCGCTACGCGTCGGTCGATCACCGCGGGCTGTCGCTCTACTCGTGGGCCGAGGAGGCCGGGCTCGGCAACGGCGAGAGCACGCCCCGCAACGACAAGAACCCGACGCCCAACGGCCCGTCGATGACCTACTTCCCGGTGCCGTTCTTCCTCTCGAGCAAGGGGTACGGCCTCCACGTCAACACCACCTACCGGAGCGAGACGCACCTCGGCAGCGAGCAGCCCGACGCGATGCGCATCGCGGTCAGCGCCAAGGCCCTCGAGCTGGTCGTCTACACGCAACCCGATCCGCTCGCGGTGCTCGACGCGTACACCCGGGCGACCGGTCGTCCGATCGCGCCGCCACAGTGGGTGTTCGGGCCACGCCGCCGCGTCGGCCGCGGCTCCATGGTCTCCGGCGTGCCGGAGTGGAAGGCCATCCGCGACAACAAGATCCCGACCACGGGGCTCGACGACGCGGTGCACTTCTTACCGGCGCGCTCCGAGGTCGGCATCGAGGCCGAGCTCAAGTCGTGGACCGAGACCATCCACGCCAACGGCTACAAGGCGCTCTGCTACTACAACCCGTACGTCGGGAAGAACAAGCCGGTGCCCTCGCTCGACTACGACGAGGGCAAGGCGAAGGGCTACTTCCTGCTCGACGAGAAGGGCGCGCCCGGCATCACCTCGTTCATCTCCGGCCAGCTGCTCGACGTCGCCACCATCGATCTCACCAAGCCCGCCGCGGTGGACTGGTTCCACACGCTCCTCAAGCGCTCCGTCGACCTCGGCTACGACGGCTGGATGCACGACTTCGGCGAGTACGTCGGCCGCAAGTGGACGGCGGGCAACGGCATGAACGGCGAGGAGCTGCACAACCTCTACCCGGTGCTGTCGGCGAAGGCCGCGCACGACTTCTGGCAGAAGCAGCGCCCCGGCGACTACCTCTACTTCAACCGCAGCGGCTACACCGGCACGCAGGCCTTCACGCCGGCGGTGTGGGGCGGCGATCCCGAGGCGACGTTCGACGAGACGCAGGGGCTCCCCGCCTCGCTCCGCGGCGGCCTCAACCTCGCGATGGTCGGCGTGCCGTACTGGGGCAGCGACATCTCCGGGTTCAAGTGCTTCGACACGGCGCCGCGCGACAAAGAGGTCTTCTTCCGCTGGTCCCAGATGGGCGCGGTGTCGCCGATCATGATGGACCAGAACCAGTGCTACACGCTCTCGGGCAAGCTGCCGAAGTGGCACCTGTGGAGCGACGCCGAGAGCACCAAGCTCTACGCCGACATGTCGCGCCTGCACACGCGACTGCAGCCCTACTTCCTCACGCTGGCGCGCGAGGCGAGCACCCGCGGCATCCCGCTGATGCGGCACCCGTTCCTCCTGCACCCGCGCGAGCCCGCCGCGTGGACGATCGAGGACTCGTTCTTCCTCGGGCCCGCGCTCTACGCGTCACCGGTCGTGCGCCGCGGCGTGCGCGAGAAGAAGACCTGGCTCCCGCCCGGCAAGAAGTACGTCGATCTCGCGGACAACAAGATCTACGCAGCGGGTGACGTGGTGATCCCGGCGCCGCTCGACAAGCTCCCGCTCCTCCTCGTCGAGGGCGAGCTGCTCCCCCTGCTCGATCCGACGATCGACACCCTCGCGCCGGCGACCGAGCCGTCGGTGGTCACGCTCGACAAGGTCAGCGATCGCCTCGACGTGCTCGTCGCGCTGGCGAAGGGCGACAAGGCGCAGCTCACGCTGGTCGACGGCACCTCGCTGGTCGCCGAGCGCGTGAGCGACGACGCCGGCAACCCCGCGATGCTCACCGCCGCCGCCGACGAAGCGCTCCTCTCGACGTGCGACGGCTGCTGGCTCGAGACGCCGGGACGCCTCCGCGTCAGCAGCACGGTCGACGTCACCTACCGCGACTACCGGCTCTCGGTGAAGGGCCCATCGGCGCGGCGGATTCGCTGGGATATCCGCCCCCTGTGACATACGACACGCGCCGCACTAGCCTCCGCCGCCGATGAAACCGGTCACGTACAGGGACGCGGGAGTGGACATCGATGCGGGTGATGCGCTCGTCGAGCGAATCAAGCCGCTGGCCGCGCGTACGCGCATCCCCGAGGTCCTCGCGGACGTCGGCGGCTTCGCCGGCATGTGCCGAATCCCCCCGGGCCTCGAGGAGCCGATCCTGGTGAGCGGCACCGACGGCGTCGGCACCAAGCTCAAGCTCGCGTTCGAGCTCGATGCGCACGACGGCATCGGACAGGACCTCGTCGGGATGTGCGTGAACGACATCCTCACCTCGGGCGCGCGCCCGCTGTTCTTCCTCGACTACTTCGCGACCGGCAAGCTCGCCCTCGAGACCGCCACCCGGGTCATCGCCGGCATCGCCCGCGCGTGCGAGATCTCGGGGTGCGCGCTCCTCGGCGGCGAGACCGCCGAGATGCCCGGCATGTACGCCGAGGGCGAGTACGACCTCGCAGGCTTCGCGGTCGGCGTCGTCGATCGCAAGAAGATCATCGACGGCAGGCGCACGGTCGCGGGAGACGTCGTCATCGGCCTCCCCTCCTCCGGCCTCCACTCCAACGGCTACTCGCTCGCGCGCCGGGTCCTCGAGGGCCGCGATCTCCGCGAGAAGACGAGCGAGCTCGGCCAGTCGCTCGGCGACGCGCTGATGCAGCCCACGCGGCTCTACGGCAAGGCCGTGCGTGCGCTCCTCGACGCCGCGACCGACGTCCACGCGATGAGCCACATCACGGGCGGCGGCCTACCGGGCAACCTGCCGCGCGTGCTCCCCGACGGCCTCGGCGTGCGCCTCGATCTCTCGTCGTTCGCGCGCCCGCGCGTGTTCGACGTGCTCGCGGCCCTCGGCCCGGTCGAGGAGCCGGAGCTCCGCCGCACCTTCAACCTCGGCCTCGGCTTCGTCGTCATCGTCGACGCCGCCCACGCCGGGCGCGCGGTCGATCTCCTCAAGTGGGCCGGTGAGGATCCGCGCGTCGTCGGCGAGGTGATCGCCGTCGACCCGAGCGTCGAGTTCGAGGCGCGCGTGGTGTTCGAGGGGAGCCCGCCGCGGTGAGCCTCGACCTCGCGGTGCTCGTCTCCGGCTCTGGGAGCAACCTGCAGGCGATCCTCGACGCCATCGAAGCGGGCCGGCTCGACGCACGGGTGCGGCTCGTCGTCTCCAACGTCGCCGGCGTCAAGGCGCTCGACCGCGCCGCGCGCGCGTCGGTGCCCACCCTGGTGGTGCCGCACAAGGACTACCCGAACCGCGCTGCGTTCGACGCGCACCTGGTCGAGGTGCTGCGGCCCGTCGTCGCCGACGGCTTCGTGGTGCTCGCGGGCTTCATGCGGATCCTCACCGCGACGTTCCTCGACGCGTTCCCGCGACGGGTGCTCAACATCCACCCGTCGCTCCTCCCCGCGTTCCCCGGCGTCGATGCGCAGCAGCAGGCCCTCGACAAGGGCGTGCGCATCACCGGCTGCAGCGTCCACCTCGTCGACGCCGGCACCGACACCGGCCCGATCCTCGCGCAGGCCGCGGTTCCGGTCCTCGACGGAGACACCCGCGACACGCTCGCCGCGCGCATCCTCGAGCAGGAGCACGCGATCCTCCCCGCGGTGCTGCAGTGGATCAGCGAGGGCCGAATGCAGCTCGTCGACGGCCGCCCCCGCTTCTCGGGAGTCGTCCCCGCGCTCGGGCTCGCGCGGTGAGCGGTTCGAGCGACGAGATCGAGGCGCTCGCTGACGCGCGCGCCTATTGCCGGTGAAGATCGCGGGCGGCGTGGGCGCCCCGGGCGATCTTGCGGAGCACCCACACGCCGATCGCGAGGTAGGCGACCGCGCTCAGCACGCGGACGACGATCGTCGCGGCGTCGAGCGTGGTGCGGCCCTCTGCGTCGAGCTCCAGGTGGACCATCGGGAACGCCTGTAGCAACCAGAACAGCGTGACGATCAGCGCGAGCACGTGCGCGGCGTACGAGCCGCGGCGCATCGCGACGGCGCTCGCGCAAAGGGACACCGCGAGCGCGAGGTTCGCCCAGGTGCCCGCGGGCCACGGGCGCTCGGGCGCGAGGTAGAGCGCCCGCCACACGGCCGCCGCGCCGATCGAGAGCACCCAGATCGGCGCGCTCTTCACCCGAATCCACGGATCCGCGTAGGTCTCGGGCACCGGCACGCCGTCGACCCACATCGCGATCCCGCGCTGCATCGCCACCGCGAGCGGGCGACCGTCGGGGAGCTCGAACGTCCGGCCGCGGCGCAGCGCGACGACGTCGCTGCGCGCCACCACCACGTCGTCGAGGCGGATCTTCACCCGTCGATAGCCGTCCGACCACGACACCTCGAGCCGAGGCGGACCGCCGCGCTCGAGGGGGTATCGGACCTTGATCACGCGCGGAGTGTAGTACCGTTCGGGCCGCGATGACCCTGCGGTACTTCGACGTTGTCGTCCTCGGGATGCGCCTCGGCGCGCTCGCGAGCGCCGCGTTGCTCGCGCGGCGGGACTTCCGGGTGCTGGTCGTCGGCGACGGGCACCTGCCGGCCACCTATCGATTCGGAGCGATCCCGCTGCGCCGGCGCGCGTTCGTGCACCTCGCCGCGCAGACGCCGGCCTATCGCCGCGTGCTCGCCGAGCTCGCGCAGTCCCAGGCGTTCCGCCGCCGACTCCGCCCCCTCGACCCGATGTACCAGGTGCTCGACCGTGAGCTACGCCTCGACGTGCCGCCCGAGCCGGCCGCGTTCGCGCGCGAGCTCGACCGCGCGTTCCCGGGGGCACGCGGACCGATCGAGGAGATGTACGCCACGCTGGGCAAGCTCGAGACGTCGCTCGATCAGGTGCTCGAGCGCGACGCGGTGTGGCCGCCGGGCACCTTCTGGGAGCGGCGCGAGACGGGCAAGCTACGCGACCAGCTCCCCGACGCACCCGAGGTCTTCCCCGTCGACGCCGAATACCGACGCGTCATGGAAATCGCGTCGCGCTTCGGCAGCCACCTCGCGAGCGACGGCCTCGATCCGCTCCCGCCGATCGCGGCAGCGCGCCTCCACAGCGCGTGGACCCGCGGGCCGCTCGAGCTCCCCGGCGACGAGGATGAGCTGGCCGCCATGCTCATCGAGCGCATCCGCGCCCACGGCGGCGAGGTCCGCGAGAGCGAGCACTGCGAGGCGATCCTCCACAAGCGCAACCGAGCGCGCGCGGTGATCCTCGACTCCGACGGCGAGGAGACCGGCTGCGGCTTCGTGATCACCGACCGCCCCGCGGCCCGCATCCTCGACCGCGTGCGCGACGTCGCCGTCGACGACCCGCAGCACGAGGCTTCGTTCGTGGCACGGCGCCGGTTCGTGCTGTCGCTCGTCGTCGCCCGCGAGCTCGTCCCCGCGCCGCTCGCGCGCCACGCGTTTCTCCGGCCGCTCCGCGAGGGCGGGCTCGACGTGCACCTTCACCGCGCCACGTTCAACCGGCCCGACGCCGGCCTCGCCGAGCGCGACGGCGAGCTGTGGGTGTGCGAGGCGCTGCTCGACGACGCGTGGATGCCGAGCGGCGCGCGCGATCTCCGCGCGCGCGAGGCCGTGCTCGCCACGGTGCGCGATCACTTCCCGTTCGTCGACCGCCACATCCTCGTCCTCGACTCGCCGCACGACGGCGCGCCGCTGTTCGCCCGCGACGAGCGCGGCGAGCTCGTCGCGCACCCACGCGCCACGTTCCGCGCTACGGGCGGCAGCCCCCACGCCGAGGGCGGAGACCCCCAGTTCCGCCGCTATCCCGACGCCTACGCGGAGATCGGCGGCGAGCCGATCCGCACGCCCGTCGAGCACGTTCTCACCGTCGCGCCGTCGGTGATCCCCGCGCTCGGCGTCGAGGGCGAGCTGATCGCCGCGTGGGGCGCGGCGCGATTGATCACGCGCACCGATCGCAAACGCGAGAAGATGCGCCGGGAGATGTGGTCGAAGATCGAAATCTGAGCGCTATGCTTCGGGCGATGCGCATCGCCTCGCTCGCATGGGTGCTCGCTCTCGTCGCGTGTGGTGGGGCCGACGAGCCCGTCACCGGAGCAGCCGACGACGCCGCGTCGACCGACTCGCTCACCGCCGACTCGCTCACGGCCGACGACACGCTCGCCGACGCCGGCGGAGAGGACACCGGCACCACGACGACCGACTCCGCGCCGGCCGACACGCCGGTCGCGGAGGTGGCCGTCGACGCCGGGCCGCCGGGCGTGCGGTTCGTCGGTCGGTTCGACACGAGCGACGCTGCGGGGCCGCGGTTCGCCTGGTCGGGGAGCGCGATGCTCGCGCGCTTCACCGGCACCGGCATCAAGGTCCGCTTCGGCGGTCAGGCCAATCAGTTCGCGGTGGTCATCGACGGCGCGGCGCCCAAGACGATCAAGACCATGTCCGGCACCGCGACCTACACGCTCGCGAGCGGTCTCGCGGCGGGCGAGCACAGCGTGCTCGTGCATCGGCGCACCGAGGCCTTCTTCGGCGAGGCGCAGTTCCTCGGCTTCGAGATCGACGGCGGCGCGCTGCTCCCGCCGCCCCCTGCCCGCGCGCGGCGGCTCGAGATCATCGGCGACTCGATCACCTGCGGCTACGGCAACGAGGGTCCCGACCAATACTGCAAGTTCACCGCGGACACCGAGAACCACTACCTCACGTACGGCGCCCTCGCCGCGCGCACCTTCGACGCGGACCTCCACACGCAGTCGTGGTCCGGCATCGGCATGTACCGAAACTACGGCGGCGAGACGACGGGCACGATGCCCGAGCGGTGGGGCCGCACGCTCCCCGAGCGCACGACGAGCACCTGGGACACCAGCAAATACGTGCCCGACGCGGTGATCATCAACCTCGGCACCAACGACTTCGCCAAGGGCGATCCCGGCAAGCCGTTCGAGACCGCCTACCTCACGTTCGTCCGCCGCGTGCGCAAGGCGTATCCGAGCGCGTGGATCTTCCCCTCGGTCGGCCCGATGCTGTCCGGCGGCTCGCTCACGAGCGCGCGCGGCTACCTCGGCAACGTGGTCAAGACGCTCGAGTCCGAGGGCGACACCAAGGTCTCGGTGCTCGAGTTCGCGACCCAGGCCGCAGCCGACGGCTACGGCTGCGACTGGCACCCGAGCCTCGCGACCAACGCCAAGATGGCGAAGGTCGTGGAGGCCGCGCTCAAATCGAAGCTCGGCTGGTAGCCCGACGGCGACGCCGCGCGAGGCCGAGCCCGATCACGACGAGGAGCAGCGCGGAGGGGCCGCGCGCGGTCGGGGCGCTGGTCGTCGCGCACCCGCCCTCGCCCTCGTCTGCCGGCGGAGTGACGCAGTTGCCGACGCCGCTGGTGGTGTCGCAGACGGCGCCGCCGATGCAGTCCGAGGTGGTGGCGCAGTTCTTCTGGCACTTGCCGTCCGAGCCGCACAGGTACGGCGCGCAGGTGACCGTGAGCCCGTCGGTGCCGATCGAGCCGGTGCGATCGCCGGTGCAGCGCGCGCCCTCGGAGCAGGCGCCCGCGATGCACGAGAAGCCCTCGGCGCAGTCGCTGCTCGCCGCACAGGTGGTGCGGCAGGCGATCGCCGCGGGGTCGCAGCTGTAGCGACCGCACGACGCGATCGGCGGCGTGATGCAGTTGCCCGCGCCGTCGCAGTTCGATTTGGGGACCAGCTTCGACCCGTCGCAGCTGGCCGTCTTGCACTGCACCGTGGCGCCGCTGACGTACCCGTCGCAGGCGGTGGAGTTCTTGCCGTCGCACGCCTTGGCCTTGCACACGTCGGTCGCGTCCGACGCGCACTTGGCCCTGGTGCCGTGGGGCGCGCCGACGACCGGCGAGCACGTGCCGCGGGTGGCCGGCACGTCGCACGCCTCGCACTGGCCGTCGCAGGCGCGGTTGCAGCACACGCCGTCGGCGCAGTGCTTGGAGGCGCAGTCGGTGTCGGCGGTGCAGGTCGCGCCGTCGATCTTGATGCACACGCCCTTCTTCTCACCGGCCGCGCACGAGCTGCCCTCGCCGCAGCTCGCGACGCCGCAGCACACCCCGTCGGTGCAGAGCAGCCCCGACGGACACATCGACGCCGCGCTGCACGGCGAGCCGAGGCCGACCTTCGGCAGGCATTTGTCGCCAGCGCAGTAGTGACCGGCGGCGCAGTCCGCTTCGACGGCGCAGGAGCGCTTGCACGCGGTCGCGCCGCACGAGTACGCGTCGCACTTCGCCGTCGTGGTGGCGCACGCGCCCGCTCCGTCGCAGGTGCCGGCCTTGATCTCCGCGCCGTCGGCGCAGCTGTCGGTGCCGCAGGCGACGGTGCCCATGGTCGCGTAGACGCACTTGGTGGTGTCGACGCCGTTGCACGTGGCGGCGCAGCTGGTGCCGACGCCGGGGCCGCCGCACGCGGTCCGCCCCCCGAGCGGCGCGCCGATCACCGGCGAGCAGGTGCCGACCGTCGTCGGGAGGTTGCACGCCTCGCACTGGCCGTCGCATGCGCGGTTGCAGCACACGCCGTCGGTGCAGAAGCCGGTCGCGCAGTCGGCGTTGGTGGCGCAGGTCGCGCCGGCGACGCGGACGCACTCGCCCTTCTTCGGTCCGGCGGAGCAGGAGCTGCCGGCGCCGCAGGTGGAGACGCCGCAGCACACGCCGTCGGTGCAGAACAGACCGGACGGGCACATCGAGGTCGCGGTGCACGAGGCCCCGAGGCCCACCTTGGGGAGGCACTTGTCGCCACCGCAGTAGTAGCCGGGCAGGCAATCGCTCTCGGTGGCGCAGGACTTCTTGCAGGCGAGCGCGCCGCACACGTACGGATCGCAGGTCCCCGCGGCGGTGGTGCAGCTGCCCGCGCCGTCGCACGTGCCGGCCTTGATCTCGATGCCGCCGCTGCAGCTGTCGGTGCCGCACGCCACGGTGCCGGCGGTCGCGTAGTTGCACTTCGTCGCGTCCACGCCGTTGCAGGTGGGCGCGCAGGCCGTGCCCACGCCCGCGCCAGTGCACGCGCCGCGCGCGCCGATCGGCGCGCCGAGCACAGGACGGCAGGTGCCGGGTGACGGAGGAAGGTTGCAGGCCTCGCACTTCGCGTTGCAGGCGCGGTTGCAGCACACGCCGTCCACGCAGAAGTTCGACGCGCAGTCGGCGTTGGCGGTGCACGACTGACCGAGGTTCTTCGCGCAGGTGCCGGCCGGCCGACCGGCGACCGCGGGCGCGTCGCAGGTGCCGCCGGGACACGAGGCCGCGGTGCAGCAGACGCCGTCGGTGCAGTACGCGGTCGAGCAGGTGACGGCGAACGCCGGGGCGACGCACGAGGCGCCCGCAGCGATCGCGGTGAAGCGCGCGGCGCTCGAGGTCGGGCCGGTGTTGGTGGTGCCGCCCGCGATGAGCACGCCGCCGTTCGGCAGGTTGGCGATGCCGGGGAGCTCCCGCGCCGCCGCGCCGATCGAGTCGATCAGCGACCACGAGTTGTAGAGCGGGTCCCAGAGCTCGGCGTCGTCGTAGAACTCGGTGAGCGAGCCGATGACCCGCTTGCCGCCGACGAGCATCACCCGGCCGTTCGGCAGGAGCACCGCACCCGGGTTCGTCCGCAAGCGGACGTGGTTGTAGGTCGGCGACCAGGAGTCGGTCGCGGGGTTGTAGATCTGTGCGATCGGCGCGGGCATGCCGGCGCCGTAGGGCACCCCGAGCAGCATCACCCGGCCGTCGGCGAGCTTGATCAGCTGCGAATCGAGGTGCTTGTTGATCAGCGCCGCGGACGCCCACGCGCCCGTCGTCACGTTGTAGAGGCGCGCCGTCTGGCCCAGCGACTTGTCGATGACCATCACGCGGCCGTCGTTGAGGGTGACCGCGTTCGACAGGCCGGAGCCGCTCAACGAGCCGCCGGTGCCGGCCGACCAGGTGTTCGTCGCCGGGTTGAAGATCTCGACGTTCGCGTACGAGCCGCTGCCATTCAGCTTCACGACGCGACCGTCGGTCAAGCGCGTCAGCGCGCACCCGTCGCACGCGGAGACCTGCGTCGCGGCGAAGGTGGTCCACGTCTTGGCCGGGTAGTTCAGGCGAACGAAGCTGCTGTCCGCGGCGCTGACGACGAGGACGTTGCCGTCGGCGAGGCCGATCGCCTTCGCGTCGGTCCACGACGTGAGCGGGATGTCCGGCGTCGTCGTGTCCCACAGACCCGTCGCGGGATCGAAGATGTCGGGCCACGGGGCCGTGTCGTTGGGGATGTTGACGACCTTGCCGTCCGCGAGGGCGATGAGGATCGCCTTGAAGCGGACGGTGCGGAGGTTGCCGGCCGAGGACCAGGTGGGATCGACGACGATCGGGAAGGCGAGCCCCTTCACGTCGAGCGACGCGATCAGGGTGTCGCCCTCGACCCGGAAGGCGAGCTCGCGGCGCACGTCGTTGGCGTCGAGCGCCCACGGCCGCTCGGCAGCGGCGATCAGCGCGCCGTTGCCGTCGAGCACCTCGACCCCCGCGGCGGTCGCGCGCGCAGCTCCGCCCTGGATCCGCCAACGGAACGTCGTCGGCGCGCGAGCGTCGGAGAGCACCCGCAGCTCCTCGACGCCGCCCGGCGAGGGCGAGAGAACGAGATCGGTGGCCGCCGCGGCGTCGCGGTACACGAGCGCGTTGCCGTCCACCGTCGCCGGCACCGACGCCACGTCGAGCGCGGAGATCGTGATCGTCGCAGCTCCGTTCGACAGCTCGACCCCGTCCGCTGCGCGCTGCGGCAGCTTCGCGCGGAGCGCGGCGCGCGGCGCGTTCGCGAGCGTCCATCGCTCGCCGTCACGGGTGAGCGTCGCGCGCGAGAGGCGCGAGGCGAGCTGCGCGTGCGAGCGAACGATCGCGAGCGGCGCCGTCCTCTCGACCGCGGCGTCCGCCGAAAAGGTCTCGGGAGCCGAGGGGCCGGCGCAGGCAAGAAGAGAGAATGCGGATAGAGCGACTGAGCGCAAGCGCATGAGCCCTTTTACCGTCGATGAGTCGTCGATCGGAAGTCGAACTTTGTTCGTCCAATGTTTGACCGAACAAAACGTCCGCGCTCCCCGCGATCCGCCGGCGCAGATTCGACGAAGCTTACAGCGAGCGAGCGCAGCGGAAGCCGAGCTCGCTGCTGTGGTCGTTGGGGTTCTTGCCGTCGCGGATCGCGCTGCGGAGCGCGCTCGGATCGCGGCCGCACCAGCCGCCGCCGCGGATGGCGCGCCGCTCGTCGGTGCACGCGGGCTGCGAATAGGGACAGTAGCGGGCGCTCGTCCACTCCCAGACGTTGCCGGCGAGGTCGTGCACCCCCTCCGGCGTGGCGGACTTCGGGTGCGACGACACCGGGCACGTCCCCTCGTTCGTCGAGCACCTCCCCCAGCACGGCTCCACGGTCGGCGACGCGTTGCCCCAGGGCCAGGTCCGATCGGCGTGACCCTCGGCGGCGAACTCCCACTCGCGCTCGTTCGGGAGGCGATCGCCGCGCCAATCGCAGAAGCGCGTGGCCTGCTCGAAGGTGACGCAGTTGATCGGATGGTCGTCGTGGCCCGCGACCCCAGCGTTGCAGTGCGGGCCGGTGCGCGCCGGCGTGCACGCCCCCGCCGCGACGCAACGCGCATACGCGGCCGTGGTCACCTCGGTCACGTCGAGCAGGTACGACGAGACCGTCGCCTTGTGGGCCGGCACCTCGTTGTCCGAACCGAACTGCGTACCCATCGTGAACGTCGCCTCGGCGAACGTGATCATCTTGGTGCGGTCGGCCTCCGCGGCGCCGAGGGCCGTCGCCGCGGACGCGGCGCTCGACACCGAGGGCGACACCGAGGGCGACACCGAGGGCGCGGGC